>JBATHQ010000520.1:0-5809 GCA_049667005.1 Psychromonas sp. | reverse complement strand
CAATATCACTATCTATAAAATGAATATCGAAATTATCTCGGTCAAAACGTTTACCAGCCCAGATAGACGCATTTTCAAATGCCCCGGTAAATGATGCTAAATTCCCCATTTCCGCAAAAGCTTGTCGTACATTTAATTGTGAGTCACTCGCTGTCCATTCATTATTTGTTTCTGTGCTATCAGCTAGCATCACGCGATATTTAAACCAAGAGCCATCTTCTTTCTTACTATTATGATCTAATACTGTTTCAACATAATGATCATCTTCTAAACCTAAACGGCCAACGTGCCCACCCAACGCCCCTGCGGCAGTCATTCCTGGCCCAGTACCCGTAGCGCCATTTAGATTATCATTCATCAATAAACCTGAGCGTGCATATCCGTGAAATTCAAAAGCAGAGGCTTTACTTATCGCTTCACTCGTTGTTTTTTCCGAGTTTTCTAAACGCTGCTCTAAGTTAGCAATTCTCTGTTCCAACTCTGTAGTATTCCCTTGCGCCCAAGCAGTACCAGAACAAGTGATTGCAAAAGATACAGCAAGTGATAATAGGCTTTTTTTCATGGTTTAATCTCCATTGATTAAATTTATTTTCGCGGATAAACGCTCCTTACTCTGGGAACGTTTGCAAGATGCATATTTAAACAATTAGAACCATAAATCAAGAATAACTCGATAAAAACGTGATCAAGACACACATCAACATCAAAAAACCCACCTAACAACGCAACCAATAACCACTTAACCATGAAAAAAACAGCTTAAAAAAAACAAACGTTCCCGACTTTTCCGTGTGAGCAATAATTATTAGGAGTAGATCAAAGGATTAATACATTGATTTTATTTTTTAATAAAACAAAAAAATCCCTAATCTTAAATAAGATTAGGGATTTTAGGTAGTAAACTGTAACAGTTAGGTAATTAGATCAAAGGACAACAGAAAACACTAAGGAATAGTTACAAAATCAATGACTCACAATGTTCTTTTATGAATAACAAATGCTCAGTATAACCAGCACTCAAGTATATTAACTTCACCTATCCGTCTAAACTTAGTTGCATTTTTATCTGTAAACACACGAGCAGACATAACCGCTTCACCATTATTAATAAAAATTTCCAATGAAGAAGTATCAGATAAAATCTGTAACTGTACCGACTGCGCATCCGGTAACGCTAATTCACGCACACGATCTCCTTCACGTATTAAAGTTTTAGATCTATCTAAAAACAGAGTCTGCGTTTCTTTATCTAAGCGAATTTCACAATACCCTTGCTCCGATTGATGTAAACGTAGTGAACTGCCCCATTTCATTTCAATATTTAATTCAAACGCTTTACTTTTTAGATCAAAAACCGATTGTTCTTGTGGCACAACTATCTGATCTTTGCGTAATTGCTGTAATTCCTTAAGTGGTTTCTGCACCAATTTACCCTTTACAAATGATAACTCTCGAAGCGTGGTTAATTGATGTACCCAGCCATTGTTGTCTGCACTTGGTTGATTTATTTCATCTGGTAATCCCATCCAAGCCGTCATTACTCGTCGTCCGTCCGGTGTTTGTAAAGACTGTGGAGCATAAAAATCAAAACCATGATCGAGATTCTGAAAATCAGATAATAGCGCTCTGCCACTTTGATCTAGTTGTGCTTTAACAATGCCATTGTGATGTGGAGCAGTATGGTATTTACTTGCTGATTTGATCCCCTGCGGACCAATTACAATAAAGTCTTGTCCATTTAAGGTAAAGAAATCAGGACATTCCCACATATAACCAAAATCACCTAACTCATCACCGCACAAAGCAAGAAATGACCAATTTTTAAGATCTTGAGACTGATAAATCGCTAGTCGTCCGATTTCGTCTTCTCGTTGTGCGCCGAGTAACATTAACCAATGATCATTATGACGAATAACTTTAGGATCGCGACAATGCGGTGTTACACCAGGCGGCAACTGCGAGATTACGGGGCCATGTTTAGTAAAATTAACACCATCAGTGGACGTCGCTAAACACTGCGTTGTATGCCTATCTCTTTGTTCGTCGATACGCACATTGCCAGTATAAAACAACATCAGTTCATCGCCTTGGCTAATTGCATGTCCAGAAAAAACGCCATGGCTATCAAACCAATCAGAAGGCGTTAATGCAACAGATTGCCAATCCCAAGTCACTAAATCTTTACTCGTAAAGTGCACCCAATATTTATCTTTATGCACGCAAGCATAGGGATACCATTGATAAAAAAGATGGTATTGCCCCTGATGATAAATAAATCCATTAGGATCGTTCAACAAGCCCTGCGGTGGAGAAAGATGCCATTGCGGACGATGCTCACATGTAACGGGGGTCATATAAGGAGCTATGTCTTGGCGTTGCTGTTGAGAAATTAACTTGCCGATTTTTAACAACTGAGCATCAAAATCATCTTTGTTTGCAATTATATTTTTATTATAAGTAACCTGTTTTAAAACGGCATTGTAATCTTGTTGCTTAGCGTGCGTAGACAATGAATCGAAATCTTTGATCTCAATAATAATGCGAACATCCGGAATCAAAACACGAGCAACATTACAAATACCACCACATGCCTCAATAATTGATAATAACGACATAGATCACCTATAAATAAAAAATTGAATTGGGAACGTTTGCAAAGCAAGTTAGAGAAAATTTACTTAGTTTGCAATAGTTAAATAAATCCAATTTGAAAAATAGAGATCAAGCTCACATCTTTTAACAGCTCTGTCTAGAGACGCTTTCAAACCCCATTACTAATTTACTTACCTCGGCATGTTTATCCGCAATTAAATTCAATAACATAATCGCTGCTTTTTTACCTGTTAAATCAAATGCATAGTTAAATGTAGATAAGGTTGGCGTGGATATTTGAGCGAGTTCATCATTGCCTACGCCAAGCACTTTTATATCTTTACGAGATTCAGAGATCGCTTTCAGCGCGCCAATGGCTATTTTATCCGTAGCACAAAACAAACCATCTAATTGCGGCCAGTCGAGCAATAGCTGCTTTGTTTGCTCAAAACCTGACTCAATAGAAAACTCGCCGCGACTATGAAACAGAGGTTCACTTTGCTTGGAATGTTGCAAAAACTGCTTTAAGCCCTGAAAACGGCACTGATCAACCGCAACATCCTGACTATCAACACCAATAAAACCAATATTTACAGCACCCGCTTCAATAAGTCGCTGCCCAGCATGGAAGCCGACATTAATATCATCATAAATAATACTAGGAATATTAAACAACGATCCATCTTGACCAATCAACACAACAGGGGCACTAGAGTGTTTAATCGCATCAACTAATGTTGAATCTAAATGTGTCGCATACAGTAATATTCCCTCAACACGCTTTTGATTAAAGCGTTTTATATATTCGATCTCTTTTTTGTTATCCAGATGGCTATTGGCGAGTAAAACATGCTTCCCGGCCAGCTCTATCACTGAACTTAATCCATCCAGCCCCTTGGCTGTCGCATTAGAAGACATACGCGGCACGATCACACCAATAAGGTTGGTTTTTTGTGACTTAAGATCCCGGGCAACTTGATTCGCTAAATAGCCACATTCATCAATCGCTTTCTGCACCTTTTCTTTGGTACTTGCTTTTACGCCATATTCATTATTAATCACCCGCGAAACCGTAGATTTCGACACGCCTGATAATTTTGCGACTTCATGCAGCCCGACCATGAATTATTTCCTTTGTATTGGGAAGATTTCCCGGAATCATAGCAAACACAATCCCCCTTTGTGTAGACAGATCACAGTAATAGCTCACTTTATGCACGCTAAAAGAGAGGCAAATCACAGTTAAAGCATCTGTTACTTGCTGGAAAGATAAAAATCTTTAGAATCCCCTCCTGCAAACGTTCCCAAAAACAAATGCCATTATTTATTAAATTTAAAAAAACAGAAATCTTCACTCGGAGGAAGTTATGGATTATCCAAAAGTAGCCAGCCAGCTTTTAGAAATGCTTGGTGGTAAAGACAACATTAAAGCACTGGCACATTGTGCTACACGTTTACGTCTAGCAGTTGAAGACGAATCACTAATTAATGAAGAAGGAATTGACGGCCTAGAAGGTGTTAAAGGTCAATTTAAAGTAGCCGGTCAATATCAAATCATTTTTGGCTCGGGTATTGTTAACCAAGTTTACGCGCAAATGGCAAAACTGACTGGTCTAGAAGAGATGAGCACTAAAGACGTTGCTTCTGTAGGATCTGAAAAACAAAACATAGTGCAAAAACTCGTAAAAGATTTATCTGACATCTTTGTACCAATCATTCCTGCAATCGTTGCCGGCGGTCTATTAATGGGTCTGTTCAACGTATTAGTTGCACCAGGACTATTTGTTGAAGGACAATCACTGGTTGAAGCTAACCCAGGTCTTGCTGATCTTGCATCAATGATCAACACCTTTGCCAATGCACCATTTGTTTACCTGCCTATTCTTCTTGCTTTCTCTGCCAGTAAGAAATTTGGCGGTAACCCATTCCTAGGTGCAGCACTCGGTATGTTAATGGTTCATCCTGACTTATTAAACGGCTGGGGCTTCGGTGGCGCTGCTGTTTCTGGTAATATCCCTGTTTGGAACATTCTTGGTTTTGAAATCCAAAAAGTAGGTTACCAAGGCTCTGTACTACCTGTATTAGTCTCTGCATTTATCTTAGCAAAAGTGGAAAATGGCCTACGTAAATTTATCCCTTCTGTATTAGATAACCTACTAACACCACTACTCGCTATCTTTATTACTGGTGTGGTTACGTTCACAATCGTTGGTCCATTCACGCGTGATATCGGTTTCCTACTAGGTGACGGTCTAAACTGGTTATACGATTCAGCTGGTTTCATCGGTGGCGCAGTATTTGGTTTCATCTATGCACCTTTTGTAATCACAGGTATGCATCACAGCTTCATTGCTATCGAAATTCAATTACTTGCTGATGCAGCAGTAACTGGCGGTACATTCATCTTCCCAATTGCAGCTATGTCTAATATTGCCCAAGGTGGTGCGGCACTAGCAGTTGGTTTCTCAACTAAAGATGTTAAAACTAAAGGTATTGCAATCCCATCTGGTGTGACTGCACTACTAGGTATTACTGAGCCAGCAATGTTTGGTGTTAACTTGAAACTTCGTTACCCATTCATCGCAGCAATCTCTGCAGCAGCAACAGCAAGTGCGTTTATCACACTATTTAATGTTAAAGCCAGTGCTCTTGGCGCTGCCGGTCTACCGGGTATTATCTCAATTCGAACTGGTGATGTAACACCTTACGTTATTGGTATGTTGATTTCCTTTGTAACGGCATTTGCACTAACCCTAGTACTCGCTGCTCGTGCTAATAAAAAAGCCGCTAATAATAAAAAAGAAATGCAACAAGCTACCGCATAAACTGCTTTATTAGGTATTAACGATAAAACCAGTATTAAACTTTCAATACTGGTTTTCTTCCAAAAAAATTAAGGAGTTAGCATGAATAAAATTTGGGTTACAGGCGATGCTGTTGTTGATTTGATTCCAGATAACGAAAATAGCTACCTTAAATGTCCAGGCGGCGCACCTGCTAATGTTGCAGTAGCAATCTCTCGATTAGGCGGTGACAGTGCTTTTTTTGGTCGCGTAGGACAAGATCCTTTAGGTCGCTTTATGAGAGAAGTACTTACTGATGAAAACGTCAATACTAATAATATGTTACTTGATCAAAACCAGCGTACTTCTACCGTGATTGTTGACTTAGACGAATCAGGTGAACGCAGTTTTACCTTTATGGTCAAACCCAGCGC
>JBATHQ010000519.1:0-2508 GCA_049667005.1 Psychromonas sp. | reverse complement strand
ATGAATGTCCACACAGATTGTTTGATTAAATTGTTAAAGAGCGTGCCTTTCGGCGAGGTGCGTATAATACGCTTCCTGCGAACTGAGTCAAGGTTATTTTTATTCTTTTCAAACCGCGTTAAACGCTCTTGAAAAGCACCTTTTCTTTTGTTCTCGTTAACTGGATTAACTTGCGTCCTATCCCGTTTCCGTGGATGCGCATTATAGGGATTTAGATCACGTTGGCAAGACTTTATTTACATAAAAACAGGTTATTTTTACGATTTATTTTTATACCTAAATTGCAAACAGGTTACCCACAGAACAAGAGGAGTTATCCACAAAATTGCTGTTGATATACCTGTTTTAATATATCTGTTACAGCTGTTTTACAATGCTGTTCAGATCAGCAAATATGCCCGTTGCTATTTTTTCACCCTCTTCGGTTATCGCTTTGCCTGTTCTAACGAGATAGTTTGTTTTTATGCCAGCCGCTAAACCGGCTTGCAGATCTGATACTTTGTCCCCTACTAATATAGACTGGCTTGGATCTATCCCTAAGTCTTCGATAGCATTGAGCAGCATGCCCGGTTTGGGTTTGCGGCAATCACAATCAATTTTATACTCTCCAATTCCCTTTTCCGCATGATGCGGACAATAATAGATGCCATCTAAATCGACACCTCTATCGGCCAATGACCAATCCATCCATTCCGTCAGGTTATGAAATTGCTCTTCAGTAAAATATCCGCGTGCAATACCCGATTGATTTGTTATAACCACTAATAAGTAGCCTTTTTCTTTAATTGCTCGACAGGCATCAATAACGCCATCGATAAAATGAAAATCATCGCTATTTGAGACGTAACCACTATCAACATTTAAAACACCATCTCTATCAAGAAAAACAGCACGTTTTCCATTGGCGATTGTCATATTATTTCCTTCTTTGTTTCAGGTTTATTAAAAAATGGTATTATGCCACTCATCTATTTCCCCTTCTATTTATAAAGAGCATCTATGAAACGTTTTATTATTACCGCTTTGACAACCATTCTTTTGACGGCATGCGGCCACTTTGATTTTTCTTCTAATGTTGACAAACAAAATTTCGAAAATTATTTCAAGCCTTCACAAGTGACTGTTTATGAAAAATCCCAATTAGCAGATCTCGATTATCAATTTATCGGCGCGGTTGAAGGCAGTAGTTGTCAGGAAGTAGAAAAAGATCGTCCGGCAGATATAAAAGAAGCACGCACCAATGCGCGTATTCGCGCTGCAGAAATGAATGCAAATGGAATTGTTTTCCAGTCATGTTTAACCTTTAAAAAAGACAGCGCCTGCGTTTCAAATATTATTTGTTATGGTCGCGCTATCGATGTCAGCTTACCCGATAAAGAATAAACTCTATGCTCAACCACATTGGTTATATTCACTCTCCTTATAAAGAGAAGTTTGCCGTACCACGCCAACCGGGTTTGGTACCCAGTGCCACTGCAGAATTAGAAATAGTCGCGCCCTATGATGATATCAATGCATTTTCAGGTTTAGCATCATTCAGTCATTTATGGCTGGTTTTTATTTTTCATAAAAATAATGATGCAAAAGGTGATAACAAATGGAGCCCTACCGTGCGCCCGCCACGCCTTGGCGGCAATAAACGCCTGGGTGTTTTTGCAACACGCTCTCCCTGCCGGCCAAACCCTATCGGTTTATCCTTGGTGGAGTTTCACGGTATTAAACAGGTTAACGGTAAAATTTTCTTAAAGTTAAGTAATATTGATTTAGTGGAAGGTACGCCAATTATTGATATTAAACCCTACCTTCCCTATGCCGATGCGAAACCGGATGCTCTGGCCGGTTTTGCCCAGCAACAGCCAACCTCGTTAATGCAGATCCAGTTTTCCAACCGGGCAGAGAACAAGCTCGACTTGATTAAACAGGAATACCCAAGGTTGCGGCAGTTAATTATTGAAGTATTACAACAAGATCCGCGCCCGGCTTATAAAAAGAATAAAGCAGACACAAAAACATACGCCGTGCACTTGAGTGACTTTAATATATCCTGGATTAATGAAGGACTAACGACTACGGTGCTCGATATCGAGACGCGGGTTTAGCAAAATAATAACCGCTTACAGCCCCTGCCAACGCCCCCAATAAATGGCTTTCAAATGACACGCCAACTTGTGTTGGCAGTACACCATAAATTAATCCTCCGTAAAGGAGCAGTGTAATAAGCGAAATAAAAATGTGCAGAAATTTTCTGCGCACAAAACCATAAACGATTAAATAGCCCCAGAAGGCATATATCACACCACTCATACCAATATGCACGCTGTTACCTCGGGCGAATAACCACACTAACGCCCCTGCCATTATGATATGTAAGATAAACACCTGCCAGAAGCGTTTAATACTGTGCAGACCAATCAATGCGCTAAACACAATAAAGGGCAAAAAATTACTGAATAGATGTGACCACCCGGCATGCAGAAAAGGCGCAAAGAAGATACCGCTAAGATGCGC
>JBATHQ010000518.1:0-4887 GCA_049667005.1 Psychromonas sp. | reverse complement strand
TACTTTCTCTGTAATAATTTCCATGGAGTAATCCTCAGCAAATACCCTGCTGTTCTCTGAAAGCAGTGACAACTGTTGATCGTTGTCTAAAAGATTTGCAACCGCTTCTGCCCAGCTATCCGTGCTTTCCGCAACCTTGAAGCCATTAACGCCGTCTTTCACCACGTCGTACACCCCACTGGCACGCACTGCTACAACGGGACATCCGCCTGCCATGGCTTCAACCAATACCATTCCCTGAGTCTCTGAGGTTGAGGCAAACACAAAAAGATCAGCGGCCAAATAACAGCGGATGACTTCCAGCGGCTCCATATTCCCTGTGAAAAGAATCCTTTCATTCATGCCCAGTTCAGCCACTTTTTGTTTAAGTCGCAGCCGTTCAGGACCGTCCCCCACCAGCAAACATTTAAAAGGCTGATGGGTATGATTTTGTACTTTCGCGAGCCCGTCTATCAAAAAGTCAAGATTCTTCTCTTTTGCCATTCGTGAAACCGTGATCAAAAGACGTTCGCCCTTAGCAACATACTGTGCCCGCAGAGCCTGAACCTGCAGGGGAGTCCAACGTTTATAATCATCAAAAACAATGCCCGTTGGAATCGTCTCGATCAGGGAACTAACGCCAAGGTTGCGAAGATATTCTTCTGTTGATGCAGTGGGCGTTATAATCGCATCACACCTATTGGCAAAATGTTTGATCAGAAAGTGGGCGATAATGTTTTTTAATACCACCCCGGGAATAGGAACATAGTGCATATAGTGTTCCAGCCTTGTGTGGTAGGTTAATACAACAGGGATTCCATGTTTCCTCGCAAGCTTCATGCCCTTCTTTCCTAACCAGAAAGGATGGTGGACATGAACCAAGTCACAAGAAAACGTCCTGAATGTCTCATCGATTTTGCGGGACAAGATGTTGGCAACAGGAAAGTTATCTGTGCTGGTATGGAAGAGTGTTGAGCACCGGAAAATGCTATTATCCTCCGGATCAGCCCATTGCTGAGGAAAAGTCGGTGCAAAAACCTTCACCGTTGTCCCCTGCTTGACCAGACCTCGATAAATACGGGTAATGGAAAGAGGCACTCCGCCTATAAACGGAAGGTAGTTGTTTGTGAACATGGCAACACGAAGAGACGATTTCGAAAGCGCATCTTGATCGACGTTAAAATCCCGATAAAGATGCTCCTGCCTTATGATCAGCGAATAAATTTTCAACGCCATCAGGCTTATGATGCTAATAATCAGTAGAGAGTTAAATATATTCATGTAAAAAAAGGAGTGCAGAAAAAGCTTGAGTGTCTCCACTTTGTCGCTAAATGGGTTCAGACCTTGGGAGACAGTTATATTTTTATAGACAGTCTGTTCAGGCCCGACATTGACCTTTACAAACTGGTAATTTGTCTCTTGCCCCAAGAGCAACCCGCCTCCGCCACCTGATTCAATGTATCGGACACCTTTCACAACGGTTTCATGGTAAATGGGGTGGCCCGCCGAAAAAACCGATGTCACCCGGTATTGTGTAAACAGGGTCTGCAACTCCAGGCTGATGTTTTTCTCTAAAACATGTTGTATATCATCCAGTTTGGTGCCTGGTAAAGAAAACAGCGCGTGTCCCAAAAACACAAATCTGTATGGGTATTTTTCTGCCACCATTAACTGTTGCTGCAACCACGGCAACTGCCATTTCCACGAAGTCTGCCCGGTTGAATCCAGAAAAATGAAATAGGTATTGTCAAGATGGAAAGAATAAAAATAGGGGCCGAAATGCCGATAAAAATTATTCGCACCGAAATCCTCAATCTCGTTGTGCCCCGCAGTGAGTATGTACGGAATACCTGTTTTATTGAATCCTCGATACAACAGCCGATATTTGGCTTCAGTACCATCATATACAGCATTTCCGGCAGATACGATAAAGTCCACATTATGGTCTTTGATCAGTGGCGCTATACGCCTCTCAAAAATCCGCATAGAGTTTTGCACATTTCCGACAACTGCGAAGCTAAAGGTTTCGCTGTTGTTGAGACGCGATTCTATCTGCGCAATATGATCCGCATTGAGGGCCTCATAGTCTGTTTCGTAGATATAGAGATACACTTTGTAACCGATAAGCATTGCTATAAATAGCAAAATGAAGACCAATAGCAGTTTCAGTTTCTTTTTTCTGTTCATTATTGATCCACTTTATGGTTTTTAAAAAATTCTTTGTAGATCAAAAAGGTACCTATCAGCAACCCCACATAGATAGTCAGAAAGCGCCAGGATAATGTCAATATAGTAATATCCTGTTTTTGTACCAGTTGGCTGAATAATAGCCCATACCCGCCCTCAGCAATCCCTGAAGCCCCAGGTGTCGGGGCAAAATACATGAAAAAAGTAACAACTACCTGGAAATCCAGAACAGTCAACAACGGCACCTGGTAACCCAAAGCCCTGAGCAGAACAATAGAAAACGAAAAAAGCAGCAGCAAAAAAAGAGTCGTAAAAATAACAGATAACAAGGCCCAGCCAGGGCTGCCTCTGAAATAACTTTTAAAACCACCTGATAACAGATCCAATTCATGCGAACCTTTCAAGAAAAGGCTCCTGAACCGGGGGCGCGATAAAATTTTGATGATTTTTATCAAATTCAACAGTCGAAACAGCCACCGTTTTATCACCCGGATACGGAAAAGAATAATCCAGAAAACCACCAGGTATAGAGATGAAACGGCAGTGATGCCATAGAGCAGATTATGATTGAAAAACATACTGAACTGACTAGATTCAGTGCAAATGATTATTGGTGTCAGGATAAAAAGTACTAGAGCGGCAAGTATGGTTCGGATCGATGTTGCGGCCGTCGCCGCCCCAATAGTCATCCCTTTTTTTCTTAAGAAATAGACCTGGACCACACCACCACCAGTGGCCAGAGGTGTGATATTGGACACTAATATATTGATAAAAACCAGTTTAAAAATATAGCTAAAGGCGATACGTTGGCCCATTGCCCGAATGACACAATACAGACGAAGACCATCCACCAGAAAATATAACAGCAACAGAGTCGTCAGTTTAACGATAACGCTACTCGAAAACAGTTCTCTCGGTAACCGTAACTGTCCATCTGAAAAGAAGTGGTGAACAAAATAAATGCTACAGAAAGAGAGCAGAAAAAACACCAATGCCAGCCCCAAATAGGCAAAGGCGCGCCTGGAGTACAAGTCATGCACAGGCATACGTTGAAATATAGTGCTAAAAAGTTTTATCACCTATCATAATTCTCCGCAATTTCCGTTTCGTTATCATTATTGAGAACCATATTTTCAGCCTGCTTGTCGATTAAGAGAATGGCTTCAGCAAGCTCATCAGCCAATGTCTTCAGCTGCCCGGAACGAAGATCCGGGTGGACTTTGATAGGCTCACCTATGACCAGACAAACCTTTGTGAAGGGTAGCGGAATTTCCATTAGGTCCCACCGTTTGTGAAACATTATCTTGCGGCGACAGTCTACCGAAATTGGCAAAAGATCAAATCCTAGCCCTGAGGCAATCCGTATCACACCGCTTTTCACACGGTGACGTGGTCCGAGTGGGCCATCAACTGCAAAAGCACCTGCATCGGCTCCAGACAAGGCCTTTTTAATAAGCCTAAGGGATCCATCCACCCGCGTTTTGGACGATCTATTTTCAATAATTGGAAGGGACTTATGCCGTGGTTGAACTGGGATCTGGACGCTCTGATAACCGAAATTTCGGCAGATTTGATCAATAACGTTTCCTCTGTTTGATTGGTTGGTAATCACACAAGCCTGATAGCCATCCATAATCGGGAAGATCGGTACATATTTCCCGTGCCAAAAGCAAAACAGGATTCGCTTATTGTCGGCATGCATCCGGTCCAGCCGTTCGATGCCTTCAATATGAACCCTCCAGGTTCTGCGCAGTAAACGCAATAACCATGAAAATATCAAGCCTTTAACTTTAATCACAACGCTGCGTCTTCCCATACCAATAGCCTCCTGCCTTTCCAGTGTAGCAGATAATCCCCGCTATCGTTTTGAATCAAGTGACCGCTCCTACTGACCTATTTCGTAGAGTGACAAAAACGATACTGCAACAAGTCAATTTATACTTAGATAACATACCTATCTGATAATAACTTCACTTTTTATATTGAGGGAAATGACGGAGTTGCATTTATCTGTTATAGCGCACATAAATAACGATTAAAACGCCTTTGCAAATAGTGATCTGTGTTTTAAAATTCTTAGATATTGGCCAAGTTAAAGCTCTCTACTTCCCTCGAACAAAAGAAAAAAAACAGCTCAAAATCCAACAGCTCGCAGGGTATTTCATTACTTCCAGAGCGTTGCAGTTATTTATCCAGAGGAACAAGCCCCCGATGGTAGTTAATTGCAAGGAGGAGCGACAGGTTATTATTGACTGTTTAGGTGAACAATACAGGCAAATTGATAGGAAAATTATTGTATTTTAATTGAATCACTTGGAGCGCGGACTGAAGGCCGAGCCCCAAAAACATTAAAACATCTGCTTGCCCATGCCCGTTCCTTGTTGTTCTGATCGCGGAACGGACAATAAGCCCCCAGATTACTGAATTGTCGTCTCCAGAGCCGGGGCAGCTACATATTTAAACTTGCTATTTAGCGTTCATGTAAGCAGACCATCCGCCAAAATGCGTTATATCCAGCGCATCCGCGATAGCATAACCTTCACAGATAAAACTGTTTACCCAGCTGTTATCCTCTAACTCCACTTTCCCCAGCCCTAATGGCTGTGCTATCCCCTGCAGAAAACTGCCAAGGGTATGCGCAGGAAGACGCCAGACTTCAACTTCGATCGCAGCCCCCTGCTGGTTTTCATTATCAACGCGAATTAATCCGGGTCGAAATGG
>JBATHQ010000517.1:0-2383 GCA_049667005.1 Psychromonas sp. | reverse complement strand
ACTCATCAACTCCGCTTTTTTTAGCCATAACTTAAGAATCTAAATATATGTCATTGTTATCTATAGCTATAAGACCATTGTTCAGGGAAAAACTGAGCGTAATAAGTCTTTTATTTTCAGGGCTGGTGGTGTCGATCATGCCTTTAGCTGCAATAGCTGCTCCTGAAAATGTCGAGGCTACTCCAAAGGTGCTCTATGCTGTCAGTGGTAAGTTTAGCCGCAATACTGTTGCTGATTTGGCACGTGAACTGGCTAAAAAACCTTATAAAGAACCTGACACTACTTTGCCTGCTAGTTTGCAGGATCTTAATTACGATCAATATCGGGATATTCGCTTTAATCCAGCCTCTGCTATCTGGGCTGGCGAAGAGCTACCGTTCCAGATGCAGCTTTTTCATCGGGGTTTCTACTACAAGGAAACGGTTGAAATTGCTATCGTAGAGGACGATGTTGCCCATCACCTGCGATATAGCCCGGAACTGTTCACAACAGGCGAGATAATGAAGCAACCACTACCAACTGGAGATGTTGGTTTTGCTGGTTTTCGTTTGCATAACCCGCTGAATAGCCCTGATTATTTCGATGAACTGGCCGTGTTTCAGGGTGGCAGTTATTTCCGTTCATTAGGGAAAAAACAAGCGTATGGTCTCTCTTCCCGTGGTCTGGCGTTAAAAACAGCCGATCCTGAAGGGGAGCAATTTCCGGCTTTTCGTGCATTCTGGATTGAGAAACCAACGAAAGACAGTAATTCAATCGTTGTTTACGCCTTGCTAGACAGCCCAAGTACAACAGGTGCGTACCGTTTTACGATGCGCCCGGGCGAAAATACAGTGATGGATATAGAGGCTACCCTTTTTCCTCGTGAAGACTTGGATAAAGTGGGTCTGGCCGCAGGCACGAGTATGTTCATGTTTTCCTCTTATGGCAGAGCCAATGTGGATGACTTCCGCCCACGTGTTCATGACTCAGATGGCTTGTTGATACTAAATGGCCGCGGTGAGCGTTTGTGGCGTCCTTTACGTAATCCGACTAATCTGCAGATCAGTGCTTTCATGGACAATGCGCCGTTAGGATTTGGCTTGTTGCAGCGTAATCGTGATTTTAATAACTTCCAGGATCTGGAAGCGCGATATGAGCGTCGCCCGAGTTTATGGGTTGAGCCTGTAGGCAACTGGGATCGCGGTGCAGTGGTTTTGGTCGAAATTCCGACTGAATCTGAAATTCACGATAATATCGTGGCTTATTGGTCTCCTAAGGAAACTATTCCAGCCGGTTCTGAATACCAATTTTCCTATCGCTTGCTTTGGGGTACTGCGCCAGCAACACCGCAAGGAGAGGCCGTAGTTGAGTCAACTCGCAGTGGTCGTGCCGGTATTACTGGGCCTACGCCAAGCCGTTTATTTGTGATTGATTATCGTTTTCCAAATCCTTTAACAGATGTTGAAGTACAAAGACCTAAAGCACTTATTAAAAACTCTGCGGGTGAGGTGAAAAATATTGTGGTGACTGAAAATAACCTTAACAATGGATATCGCGTTACTTTTGAACTAGATCCAATGGATGAAAAGCTGATTGAACTGCGCTTAGATCTGCAGTTTACCGATGGACGGAAGGCAGAAAGCTGGATGTATCAGTGGACAAATTAACCTCTAATGCAGAATGCCAGTCTGAGGCGTTCATGCCACCGGTTGAATCCGGGATGCCAGTTGAGCATCCTGGAGAGATGCCGGTGCAATCTTTGCGACGTTTTAATGCTAAGAGTAGACGCTCGCCGGTAAACCCGGATGGTTGTCGCTCTTTTGCACTGCGCCGCTGGTTAGTACTAGGGACAGCATTGTTGCTGTCTATCTGGGGCATTAATGAGATGCGCACGGTACTTGCTGTTGGTGATATGACCTTCGTTGAGTACCTGGTTCTAGTACTTTTTGGATTAACGTTCAGCTGGATAACGGTTGCTTTCAGTGGATCGATTGTCGGCTTTTTTTTAGTGATACGTCAGCGTCGCCGCGCCCCCGCACGTTTAAATACGCCGTTAACTGGTCGCACTGCGGTGCTGATGCCGACTTACAATGAAGCGCCGGATCGAATCTTTGCATCTCTTGAAGTGATGGCCACTGCTATCGGTGAAACAGGTGAAGGGAAGGCGTTTGATTGGTTTGTTATTAGTGATACCACTGATCCGGTAGTTGCGTTAACAGAAGAAGCAGGTTTTCATGCATTGCGTGAACGCATAGGCAAAACAGTAAATGTTTACTATCGCCGTCGCCGTCAGAATAGCGCAAGAAAGGCAGGTAATGTTGCTGATTTTTGCCGTCGTTGGGGGGCAACTTATGATCATCTTCTGGTCTTAGATGCCGATAGCTTGATGGAAGCCGATACGATG
>JBATHQ010000516.1:0-3260 GCA_049667005.1 Psychromonas sp. | reverse complement strand
CGCCAACCCGGAGGAAGATGTATGGTTGCCGTCAGTTTTGCAGCATCTGTCTGCCAGCCAAGCGCATTGATTTTATTTACTTGCGGGAGTGAACTGACTGCCTGTAAATTGATCTGCGGACTGCGTATTTCAACACCGTCATGACCTGCAAAATGGGTAATTAATACCGGGATAGCACTCACTGACGCCTGCCCCAGTTGAACCGTTTTCGCAGCATCTAAGCGCCACCCCTGTTCCATTTTACCGCTGATATTATCTTTGGCGATCGCATCTTTGCCATCAAAAGAGATCCAGATTTCACGGTCAATGTTAATACTGTTTTGATGCGCGGCACCATCTCCGCGAGTAGTGGTTGTTAGCAGCATTGTATCGTTATTTTCAAGTCGATAAGTGGGCAATGATTTCCATTGCTCAGGCACCTCCACCAGCGAAGTGTCGATGCTTTTCACACCGCTGATATTAACTTCTCTGATACGAACATCGGCTATAAAGGAGATATACTCGTACTGCGGCCATTCGGCAGAGACTTTATCCGTTGAAATGCGCTTAAGGTTATCGCTAAAACGGCTGTTCAGGGTTATCTCATGTACTCCCGGCTTAACCTGCACCCGCAGCATGCCGTCCTCTTCTAATCTTGCCGGTAAAAGCGACTGCAGATAAACTGTTTGACTGCCTGCAATCGCCACCCTGCCCAGTGTTACCTCACGGGGCTTACCACTCACAAACAGTTTTATAAGCGTGGTTAAACGCATTGGCACGCCATCTTCAAGCGCACGATAGACCTGAATTTTTAGCGCGTTTTTATCATTAATCTGCTCGGTTTTTTTGTGTAGCGATAAAATAAGCTGATCGTTATTAATGCTGGTCGGCAAGAGGTTATTATTTCTGAATACTTTTATTAAACCTATCTCATCCGGCATCGCGATAGCCGAGGGGATCTCCTGCCATAAAAACTTACCACGAATAATGCTCGCACCTTTTTTAAGATGCACTCTTGGCATGCCGTTGTTATCAATAACGGGCGCACTTTGCTGATTAACCGTTAATGCACTCGGCCAGTTCTGTTTATTGCCGGGTAAATTAACCAGTGCCTCTTCAGAGAAGACCTGCACCGACATTTCGAAAAGCATACCATCGTCGACAATGGTACCGACAAACTCCCCCGGCCAGTGACAGACCTTTTGCATATTTGCGGCGATCTGCACAGGGCAGTTTAAATCTGGATGGCGATCGGCGACCCACTGCTCCCATGAAGGTGGTGCAGCAGTAGGTTGTGCAAGCGCCGGCAAACTCAATAGATAGCCTAGCAGCGTCATCAGCATGATTATTATTTTAGTAAACGACATCACAAATTCCTTTTAGTAAAAAGCGAATACCTGCCCGCTTTAAAGCTGATCAGCATCAACAACAATAGTTAACATCATAGATCATAACCGCTTGATTTTTTAATGCTGTTTAATTTTATCTCTGTAAAAGTGAGCCAGCGCTGAATTTATCAGCGCGGATGATTAAGCGAAGGGATGGAAACAGTGGCAACATAAATTCAGATTTCTACGGATAATCATCTTTTCCAATGACCTATCTATAACGCATTGATAAATAAACCGTTTAAAAAAGCCCGGTTATTGATATGATAGCGGCAAATGGAATTGTAATTACAAAGGGAAGTGATATGTCTACTATTAAGGTGTTTTTGTGCTCACCTGTCCGCTCAACGTTATTAATTTTAATACTCCTATTCAGTACTTTTAGCTCTGCGCTAAGTAACCTTAGCAACGACTCGTTCTCGAAAGCGAAGAAGATGCTTGAAAAAGAGGTTTACTTTGATCATCGCGAAACTATCTATTGCTCTGCTGCTTTTGATAGCAAAAAGCAGATTACCGCACCTCAGGGATTTTATACAAACAAGTATGAGAAACGCGCTAAAAAAGTAGAGTGGGAACATGTCGTACCCGCAGAAAACTTTGGGCGTACCTTTGCTGAATGGCGGGAAGGAAATAATTCCTGCGTAAACAGTAAAGGCAAAGCGTTCAAAGGTCGACGATGCGCTGAAAAGGTAAACACCGAATACCGGCACATGCAGGCAGATATGTTCAACCTATATCCGGCCATCGGCGCCGTTAATGCACTCAGAAGCAATTATAATTTCACCATGTTATCAGGTACAGGAAGTGATTTTGGCAGTTGTAAAATGAAAATTGAAAACAGAAAAGCGGAGCCGCCGGAGACTGCACGCGGTCAAATAGCCCGCACCTACTTATATATGGAGCAAACCTATCCGCGCTACAAAATGAGCAATCAACAACGTAAATTAATGACCGCCTGGTCAAATCAGTATCCCGTGACTCAGTGGGAGTGCACCAGGGCAAAGCGCATTAGTAAATTGCAGAAAAACAGAAACCTTGTTGTAGAGCAATTATGCGCACAGTCAAAACTGAACTAGTCTAGCACTAGTATGGCAGTGGTCAGCAGATGACCACTGATCTATATTTTTCCTCACTCGTTTCTGGCTATACTGATTAGATTAAAGTGCACCGGAATATTGTATATCCCCGTGATAGCTCGATATGCTTTCTCTGGGCTTGCTGATTTTGCATCTTTGATAACGCGTTAGCGATCAGAAAATCAGACCTTCTTGAGGAAACTAACATGATACTGGATTCATTTAATCTCACAGGAAAAGTAGCCCCAGAGCGACCTTAAAAGAGCACCCATGTCAAGATCCCCCCTTTTCACGCCTCAAAAGTCAATATACATCTCAATTTAATCAAACTATCAGTAAAAAAACGGCAAATGTTTGAATATCATTGAAAGGTGAATTATTGTTTTTTATATCAAGTAGAACAGGTTGGTAAACGGGAAACTGAACACTTCGTTAGCATTTAGATAAATACCCATGTTACTTCAAGATGCTTTGTCAGGCGCAAGCTCGGAGACCAGAGCAAGACGCAACATGATTGCCTTTCGTGAGATTAACTTCGTTAATCCACTATCGGTAGGTGTAAATGCGAGCATTTATCACCTTTAATGGTTGTTCCCTTTTCGATTGGTGCAACCCAGCGTTGGTTTTCGAGCTCGCGCCCCTTAAGGCAAAGCAAATTGTACCCATCTGCTTTGTTATAATAACTCTATGTAGAATAACTTATGTGGACTCCCCCTTTGTCAACAATAAAACTGCGCTTACAAAGAAATAAATGCGTACTTATGTACGAGCTCTATTTGAGTAGCTAACTCTGGCTCTAGGATCTTTACGCGGACAA
>JBATHQ010000515.1:0-2985 GCA_049667005.1 Psychromonas sp. | reverse complement strand
ACGGTGATGCCTTTTATTTTACGTGGCGTGAAATTGTTAGGTATTGATTCTGTTAATTGCCCTTATGAGCGCCGTTTAGCTGCATGGAAACGTTTAAGTGAAATAATGCCAGCCAGTTATTATCAGCAGGCTTGCCGTGAGATTGATTTAACTGAAGCGGTAGAATATGCACAAGCAATTACCAACGGACAAGTAACCGGACGTACAGTAATTAAACTATAGAAAAAGATTACAGATAGAATAATCACTTATCCTATTGAAGCCTGCTGCAGCAGGCTTTTTCATACCCGTATTATTATTACCTGGCTTGTTACATTAGCCCCATATCATGGATACGCTGATTAATTAACTTACCGCATTCCTCTTTTAATATATTACGCAGCCAGATTTGCGCTTGTGAATGCTCACAGCGGGGATGCCAGGTAAGGCTATATTGGAAAGGTTTAAATTCAAAGGGCAGGGGTTTTACCAGTAAATTGTATTTTTCAGCCATTAAATAAGCGAGATCAGCCGGTACCGTGATCAATAGCGGCATCTTATCAACAATGGCTAAGGCGGCCTCTAAATGATAGGAGCGTAAAATAGTATTTTGTTTCTGATGCCCGAACAGCGCCTCATCAAGCAGTGCTTTTACACCGTCACTGATAGCAATCAAAGCGTGCGGATAGACAAGATAATCTTCCAGGGTTAAGGTTTTATCGGCAAGGGGATGAGATTTTGAGAGCATACAAAACACGCTGACTAAGCCTAATTTTTCCTGTTGTAACGGTGCTATTAAAGAGACCGGCCGGCAGATTGCCATATCAGCCCCCTCGCTAGTTAACTGCGTCAGCAGTTGGTCATGTTTGAGGGGTAAAAATTCGATCGATACATTTTCTGCCTCCTTGTAAATTCGCGGTAATGCATAGGGAAGAATGGCCTGCATGGCATAATCTGTTGTGGCTATTTTAAATTTTTGGGTGCAGTGTTTTGCTTCGAAATGGCTGGGGGAGAGTAGAGTACGCAAAGATTGTAAAGGTTCGTTTAGCGCAAGGTTTAATTCGATAGCACGTTGTGTTGGCTGCAGGTGCTGCTGCCCGTGACGGATAAATAGCGGATCATCAAGCAGGTTTCTTAATCTGCCCAAAACACGGCTGACCGCAGACTGACTTAAATTAAGCCTGACAGCTGCTTCACTGACGCTGCCTTCTTCAAGCAATACTTTTAAAGCAATTAACAAGTTTAAGTCTTTGCGGTAAATCTCTTCGAGTTCCATATTTTATCCATGATACGAATACAACGACCTATTATCAGGAATATTGGCCGAAACGCCTATCCATTTTGTCATTGTTGTGGTTTTTTCAGTTTATGGCGTGCAAATCAGGGGAAGAAGGCGTGTCATATTAGTGACACGCCCGAGCTTGTTTTTAATTAACGAATGGCAATAAACAGTGAACCACCGTTGCGGTTAATCTGTAATAAGACGCTGTCTTTCGCAACAGCTAATGCTTTTTGGAAGGATGACAAATCATTAACCCGCTGTTTATTTGCGGCGATAATGATATCGCCTGCACGTAAGCCACTGTATGCAGCAGGCGAATTTGCCTGGATTTCGATGACTTGAATACCCGCACCTTCATTATTTTTAGCAAATGATGCACCTTCTAATAGAGGATGCAATTTTGCAGAGGTCTCAATCGTGCCAAAATCCTGCGGTTCACCCACCTCTACATCTGCTGTTTTGCTTTGACCGTCGCGCAGATAAGTGAGTTTGACCGTATCTCCGATCCGTTTTATACCTATCTGGCTGCGTAACTGCCCAGTGGAAGTGGAGGCTTTATCATCGACCTTGATAATAACATCACCCGAGGTTAATCCCGCTTTTTCTGCCGGTGAATCTTTCGCCACGCTGGCAACAAGGACACCCAGTTGACCATTCTCAAGTCCCAGAGCTTCCCTTAAATCCAGCGTGATATCCTGAATACTGACACCAATTTGACCGCGCTTAACCTCGCCGTGTTTTAAAATCTGCTGCATACTGGCTTGCGCCATATTAATTGGAATAGCAAATCCTATGCCTATATTGCCACCCGCAGGAGCAATAATCGCTGTATTGATCCCGATTAATTCACCGTTCAGGTTAACCAGTGCTCCGCCGGAATTCCCCGGATTAATAGAAGCATCGGTCTGGATAAAGTTCTCATAACCTTCTAACCCCAATCCACTGCGCCCAAGTGCGCTGACGATCCCGGTGGTAACGGTTTGGCCTAAACCAAAAGGGTTACCGATCGCCACCACAAAATCACCGACCTCTAAAACAGGGGACTCGCTGATCCTGACTTGGGTAAGCTGCTTGGCTTTTATTGCCAGTATGGCAATATCTAATTCCGGATCTGATCCTACTATTTTGGCTTGATAGCTGCGCCCGTCAATCAATGAAACGCGCACTTCATCGGCATCTTTAATTACGTGGTAGTTGGTCATGACAATACCGTCCTGAGCATTGACAATTACCCCTGATCCCGCACTTTGCTGACGCTTTTGAGGTGCCTGCTGAGGGGCTTCATCCTGCTCAGGAATATTAAAAAAATGCCTGAAATAGGGATCGTTTAACAAAGGATTAACTGACGCCTGTTTGGTGGAATAGGTCGAGATATTAACCACGGCTGAATTTACCTGTTTCAGCATCGGGGCGAGGGACGGCAAAGGGGTTCCTTGAGCTGTAACATTTGGTAATGCCGCATGGGCAGTAAAGCTTAACCCCAAAAAAAACATCATCACAAATAACAGAGGTGATTTCATCTTCATTTATATTTCCTTAATGTTAATCAAAAATTCATGGAAAATAGACTGTTTTTACAATTTTGTAGCTTACAAAATGGCTCTTCACAGGTCAAAATAAATTTATACCCGGACCACACGACGGGCTGGAGGGAAGTTTTTTATTTTTCCAGGAATTTGAGGCGATTTCTCAATATTTCCACTTCGTCAAGTAACTCCAAAGCC
>JBATHQ010000514.1:0-1606 GCA_049667005.1 Psychromonas sp. | reverse complement strand
TTTCTTTTTAACTAAAGATAATGAAATTTTATTAAACGAGATCAACACGTTTCCAGGATTAACACCGATCTCGATGTTTCCTAAAATGTTAGAAAATCATGGTCATGACTTTAGTGATTATTTATCGCAAACTATCTATTCACAATTAGCTTAATCGTTCAGGACAACCAACCATTTTGAATTGGTTGTTCTCTCCTTTTTCTGTCTATTTAACGTTAAGGTTTTATGAAATATAGAATATTGGCCAGTGAGAAATTTGCGATCCCAGAGAGATTCTTAGGCGCTGTAGAGATCGATATCATTGATGATTTATGGCGGGATAATCACAAGCTTGCCGCGCTATCTAAAAATTATGATGCCTTAATTGTCCGAAATATGACGCAGGTAGATAGACCTTTACTTAGCCAATTTGAGTCGATTCGCGTTATTGGCCGACTCGGTGCCGGAACTGAAAATATAGATATTAACTACGCCAACCAATGTGCTATTCCGGTGGTCTACGCACCCGTGCAGAATACCAATGCCGTTGCAGAGTTTTGCGTTGCGCAAATATTTAATGCACTTCGCCAAATACCCGATGCAATCAACGAAACAAAACAGGGAGAATGGAACAGAGGGAAATATCTTTCGCTCGGAAGAGAGGTGAGTAGTTGCACCCTGGGTATCGTTGGTTTTGGCAATATAGGAAAAGCATTAGCTCTAAAAATGCATGCATTAGGTGCTAAGGTGATGGTATTTAATCGCACCCCCTCCAAGGTTACATTGCCTTTTCAGTGCTGCGAATTAGAGACCTTACTGAGAAGCTCGGATGTCGTTTCCATCCACCTTCCTGGCAATAACGCAACTAAAAATTTCATTAACGAAAAGAATATTAAGCAACTGAAAAAGGGCGCATTTTTACTAAACAGCTCAAGAGGGGATGTTATTGATGAAAAGGCGTTGCTGGCGTCGTTAGCCTCAAAACAACTGGCAGGTGCAATGCTCGATGTACGTGCCTATGAACCCGCTAGTATTGATGCTCTTTGCGCTCATGAAAATGTTTATCCAACGCCCCATATAGCGGCGTTTACCGTTGAGTCTCAGGCTGCTATTTCAGAGTCGGTTATCACCGATATTCTAAAAGTGCTGAGTAATGAGTCGCCTCAATATCCGGTACCCATTGCACGAAATTAAAGGTCTGCGCTGAGAAAAGGGTTGGGTTTCCTTTTCTCGATTTTTTCACCTTCGCATAAAGAGGGGGCAGCGCTCATTTTCGCTGGCTATCCTGTTCACTAATAAAAACTTCTGCCTGTTGTTTATTTTTATTAGCCTGTATTTTTGCTAACCAAAGCCCGGTGATCACAAACACAAAAAATACCATATGTAACCATAGCTTGGGGCCAATATTCATATTTAATGCAGAGAGAGAGCTGAAAGCAGGAAATTGCTCAGTAGTCACCAGTTTTACAACAAACTCATTAGCAGGCGTTGCGATAAGTGTAGTGAACCACCCTAATACAATGACTTGAACAGCGCTCACCGCTAGCGAATTATTAATATTAAAAATGACAGCAGAAAGCTGCGCATAAGCGATTGAAACACTGATATGCACAAACCAGGATAAAAC
>JBATHQ010000513.1:0-1594 GCA_049667005.1 Psychromonas sp. | reverse complement strand
TTCGTGGTGGAATACGCCCTTTATAGACCTCAAAATCAGGGCCAAAACATTTTGTTATATCGCCGGTGGCAAATTCAAACAGATGCCAGGGTGTGAACGGCGCTTGATCCGGCACACGATTTTGTCCTGCAACAAAGGGTGCTTCACAGTGTTTTTTGGGTATTACCCCTTTTTCACGATGGGCGTTTAAATCAGATTCAACACGCATTAGCGGACGCTGCGTATGTTTAAAAGGATCTATGCCGCGTTCATCAACAACAAGCGCATTACCTTTTTGTTTAATTCTGGCGGCTTCCGTTTTGCTGATATGATTTTCTAAACGTGCCAGCGCCAAATCAACTGAAACACTTACCGGATCCCTTTTATCTTCTGTTGCAGCTGACAACATTAAAGGTAGTGACTGTTGTTGCACTACATTTGTGGGCAGGCAAACCGGATAAGGTGAGTTGCTGTCCTGCTCTTTAATTTCTACGCAGAGATTTTTAAAATCAACAACGACTTTGCCATCGAGAATAATATCGATATTCGCCTTGATAAACGGGCGCGGCAACATCCCCATTTCTGTCACTTCCATACGATAGGTGAGCGTATTTATCTGCGGCAGCACCTGTCCGCGACAGCGTACTGTCTGCGCCTCACCCGGCATCGGCTGGAAACGTGCATTATTAACATCGCTATTCATCCCTAGCCAGAGCATAAAGAACATCGCCATCTGTCCACAACCTTCAGACATTAAGGATCCCGCCATCACCTGATCATCTTTAAAATGACAAGGGAAGTACCAATGGTCAGGATGCAGATCTTTTTCACCTTCTAATAAACCTAACCCCCAATGTCCCCCCTGCGGCTCTATTTTGGTGATACGTTCAATCATCAGGAATTTTTGCGATGAGAACTTCAAAGACGGGTTGCGACCTTGCTGATCATATTGCGCACCAAAACAGCCCATAATATCGCCGTTTACCAGTTTCATCATGTCGTTATAACCATATTGCCTACGGCTATTGGCGATTAATGGCTGGAAATGGGATTTTTTTGCCAAAGCAAACTGTGCTTTATCTTTATCATTATGGATAACGCCCTTGCCTTCGGCTAACTCTTCGTCAGTGAAAAAACCAGCACAACCGTTACGCATGATCAGTACTTTTTTATCTCCGACAAAACAGTCGTAATGGAAGAAAAACAGCAGTTGCTCACCGTTTTTCGCATAGGAGTCGATATAGATTTCATAGCGTAGTGTTTCTCCGCCAAAGGCCATCTCTTCTAAAAAGGTTAATTCACAATCCAGCAGACGGTAAACCCGCTCACCTTTATTTTGAAAATCTATGCCAATATAGGAGATAAGCATTAAATCACATTGCCCTGACTCTACCGACACCGACCATGGGATCTGCCCATCAATGAGAAAAGGAGCATCTGTCGGAATATCATATTCCGTTGCCATGTAGGATTTTTTATACTCATTGATGCTCGCATCTAAATCAGTCACCCGCGTTACTAAAAGATAATCCGTGGTTGGCAAACGCACACGAAGGGCATAATTATCAATCATCTTATAATCACTGCCGACGACGTTTGCAATCCTCCCTTCAGC
>JBATHQ010000512.1:0-8460 GCA_049667005.1 Psychromonas sp. | reverse complement strand
TAAGTAATCGCCCGGATGGTGGAATCGGTAGACACAAGGGATTTAAAATCCCTCGCCTTATGGGCGTGCGAGTTCAAGTCTCGCTCCGGGCACCAATTTAATAAAAAAAGCAGCTTTTGAAGCTGCTTTTTTTATGCCTGTAATTTATCTCCAGTTACGCATTATCCCTGCCTTACTATCAAAAACAATGTTACATAAAAGATCCTAATCTGGCGGATTTATAAGCATTTGAACTGTTTATTTGTTTAAATCGCCGTTAACCCCTTGTGCTCCATTAAAAGTTCTATAGAATACGGCGCACTTACTTAGAACGACATAAGTAATCGCCCGGATGGTGGAATCGGTAGACACAAGGGATTTAAAATCCCTCGCCTTATGGGCGTGCGAGTTCAAGTCTCGCTCCGGGCACCATTTTAATAAAAAAAGCAGCTTTTAAAGCTGCTTTTTTTATGTCTGAAATATAGGTCATTGAAGTTTATAGCAAAAGAAATAATTAACTGAACTGATTTGTCCACTGCCGTTGACTGCGAGTTTTTTAGCTGTTGTGGTTGATGTGAAAAAATATTTTATGCTCGAGCCATCTACTCAACAATGTCCTCATAACATTTGAATGCAAAATTAGACAATTCAGGTTACAACTATCTTGAAAAACACGCATCCTTGACCATTCCAGTTTAATCGGATTAAATTCGAGTCAATAAAAAGAAAATTGCATAATTGATCATTTTTTGCATATGCTCATCGTCTTGTTTGAGTGCCAACCGGGGCGATTATGACCACCATTGAAGAATAGCAACTGAGCGAAAAATGTGATCTGTCTAGTTGGTTCACATTAAGCTTGACACTGTTGTGGGTTTATTCGGAAGAATTAATTCTTCACACTTATGGTTAACAAAATCTGTTCAATATTGTTGCGTAGGATTTTGCGTATGAAGAACAACGACTGCCTGTTCTAGTTTTTACAGCACAATACTTGATCACTTCATTCATTCTTTTGTTATTATGTTGAGTTACAAAGATTAATACAGGATTATATTGTGGATAAAACTAGCGAAATACGTCTGAATAAATTTATCAGTGACTCCGGATTTTGTTCGCGCCGGGAAGCGGATAAATTAATTGAGCAAAGTCGTGTGAAAATAAATGGGAAAATACCCGAACTAGGCACAAAAGTTCAGCCAGGAGATCTGGTGCTTGTTGATGGTAAGCGTATCAATGCAAGCGCTCGTGATAAAGAGGATCGGATCTATATCGCTTATAACAAACCGATTGGTATCACCTGTACAACAGAGCGTCAAATTCACGGTAATATTATCGATGCAATCGGCCATAAAAAACGTATTTTTCCAATAGGGCGATTGGATAAACCCTCTGAAGGTTTAATCTTTTTAACCAGTGATGGTGATATAGTCAATAAAATATTACGCGCCGAAAATGCCCATGATAAAGAATATCTGGTTACGGTAGATAAACCGCTGAGTGAACGATTTGTGGAACGTATGCAGCGTGGGGTTCCGATCCTTGATACTGTTACCAAACCTTGTAAAGTGAAAGTAGAAAGTCGCTTTGTATTTAGTATCATTCTTACTCAAGGTTTGAATCGCCAGATTAGGCGAATGTGTGAGTATTTAGGTTATGAAGTCACTAAATTAAAACGGACGCGTATTATGAATGTCCATTTAACCAATTTAAAACCGGGTCAATGGCGTAATTTAACTGATTTGGAAATGGCTGAAATAAACCAGGCAGTATCTTACTCTTCGAAGACTGCTATCAATAGCGAAGCTATGAGCGTTGCTGGAAAAATCCCGCAGAGGACGCTTAAAACAGAACCAAGGTCAGAAAATAAAAAAAATAACCAGCCTGCCTCGGGGAAAATTTTTGTGAATAAAAAAGCGAAAAGCACAGAAAAACCACAATCGCAAGGCAGAGCAACCTTGAAGTTGAAACGTAAATGAAACTTGGTGAATTTGATTTAATCGATTATTACTTTAAACGTGATGCGGGTATTACAGATAGCTGTGTGGGTCTGGGAAATGGGGAAGCGGGTGTTAAAGATAGCGGGGTGGTAGTTGGAATTGGTGATGACTGTGCAATTTTAGAGATTCCCGAGGGTTACCAACTTGCAGTCAGCACTGACAGCTTAGTATGCGGCGTGCATTTTTTTGCAGATGTTGATCCCTATCGATTAGGGTATAAAGCGCTTGCCGTTAACCTGAGTGATTTAGCTGCAGTGGGGGCATTACCTAAATGGATATCCCTTGCAATCACCTTACCCGATGGTGCCTGTTTTAATAATAATCCAAACTGGTTAGGCGAATTTTCCCGTGGTTTTTTTGCATTGGCGGATAAATACAAGGTAAGTTTAATCGGAGGCGATACGACCAAGGGGCCATTATCAATAACGGTTTCGGTTAAAGGCATTGTCCCGCGAGGGGCGGCATTACAACGTAATAAAGCTAAGCCGGGCGAATTAATTTGTGTTTCAAATCACTTGGGAGACGGCGCAGTTGGCTTAGCGGTTAAATTAAATCAGCTGGCAGTAGAAAATTACCAATATTTTGTTGATGCTCTGGAACTTACCGAGCCACGCATTGAACTGGGGTTGTTATTACGAGGTTTAGCATCAAGTTGTATTGATATCTCCGATGGTTTAACGCAAGATCTGGCTCATATTTTAAAAGCATCTCAATGTACAGCGGTGATTGAAATGAGCAATCTGCCCATTTCAAAAATTATCCGCAAAGAGATAAGCTTTGGTTCGTTTAAGGATGATTTGGCGTTGCAATATGCGTTAACAGGCGGAGATGATTATGAGTTGTTATTTACCATCAGTGAAAATAACTTACGCAGATTAAGAGAGTTAATTGCGCAGCAAACAGGATTGATGCCGAGCATATCAGTGATTGGCTGCACGACCTCGCAACAATCTCAATTAATCGAATTTTATAAAGACAACCAACCCGTTAGCTTTGCGCCAGGCGGGTGGGACCATTTTAAGCAAGGTGAAATCTAATATTATGAAACGTGATGACTTGAAAGGGTTAAATCTAAGCAACCCCATTCACTTGGCGGCAGTTGGTTTTGGTAGTGGTTTAGCTAAAAAAGCCCCAGGTACATTTGGGACGTTAGCGGCAGTACCATTTTATTATTTTATGTCTTTTCTTTCAGCCCCCCTTTATATCACTCTTCTTATTGTCAGTATTGTGTTTGGTATTTGGGTTTGCCACGTTACCAGTCGCGATATGGGCACACCCGATCATGGTGCAATCGTCTGGGATGAATTTGTCGGTTATTGGATAACCATGTTAATGGTGCCTTTTAGCTGGCAATGGGCGTTGATCGGTTTTGTGCTGTTTCGATTTTTTGACATTGTTAAACCCTACCCGATTTGCTGGTTAGATAAAAAGGTGCATGGTGGGCTGGGTATTATGCTTGATGATATTGTGGCAGGCCTCTTTGCAGGGATGGCTCTGCAATTTATACTTTACATTTATGCTTAATCAGATGAGTAGATATTATTGTTTTTTTGCGCGTGTCATTTTACTGAGTCTACTCTCAACCTCTATAACCTGTTTCGCAGCACCTGATGATGCAAAGAGGCTATCCGGTAATGTGGTGCAGATTGCCGTCTCTGATATTCCTGTTTCATTTTCACCCTATTTGACTCCCCGGCTTGATGAGCAGTATACACATCTTTTTTTTGATCCCTTATTTCGTTGGCGGGACGAGCAGCAATTAGAGCCCCGTTTAGTGGAAAAGTGGGAACAAATTGACCCGGGTGTAATGCGCTTTTATTTAAAGAAAAATATTAAATTTCATTCGGGTAATGATCTCACTAGCAAAGATGTGATTTGGACATATTCTCAGATTAAACAGGATCCTCAAGCCCGGCACTTTTTTACCGCTATCGACAATATAATTGCGCAAGATACTGATAGCTTTACTGTCTACAGCCACTTATCAGAAACTCAGGTTTTAGATTATTTAGCACACTTTTTTGTACTTGACGCTGGTTTTTATAGTGTAAATATTGAGCCGCAAGGAGTCGAGGAGGAAAGACTGCCAGAAAGAAAGCTGTATCTATCGGGTACCGGGCCTTATTTAGTGAGTCAATACAATCCATACACCCATTTAAAGGTCATAAAAAATAGCCATTATTGGGATAGCAACGAGTCAAGCTTAGCGCTTAACTTTCTTAAAATTAAGTCGCCAAATTCACGTTTATACGCTTTACTCTCTTCTGATGTGGATATCAGCTCAGGTATGAAGGCAAATATGCTCAACAGCATACGCTTTTCAAGGTCAAAATCTGCCGTACGTATTGTTTCACCTGCTGCTATGTTTTTAACCATTAATGATACAAAAACAGCAATTTTCAAACAAAAAGAAGCTAGAGAAGCCATTAATTTAGCAATTAATAACGTTACCATGTTAAAGCGGGCTAGCAGCAAAAACGCTATTATCAGTGCCGCTTTTGAGCGATCACCGCAAGCTAATGCGACTGGCAATAAGCCCTATCTACCTTCTTACCGTGTCGATAGCTCTGTGCGTATTTTTAGGCAATTGAAACTCCCTAAACAACTCAGTTTATTAGTGATGATTGATGGCAGGGGAAACTCTGTCTCAATGGCGAATGCTATTGCGAAGACGATGTTAGGCATTGGCATCGAGCTAAAAACAACGACGGTGAGTAATTTGGAGGATTGGAAAAAACAGCAGTTTAATTATGATTTTACATTATCGCCCTGGCAATCATCATTCATAGATAATAAGAATATTTATGATGATATATGCGCGGATAGTTATTTATCTGATTTTATACAATATTTATTGATGGAAGCAAAAACAGCGGGTGTTGTTTATTCTCGGGAACAAATTTTTGACTTGGCAAAGCAGGATAATAAAATTATTCCGTTATATTTCCAAAATCAGATTTGGGCAGGTGATAACAACTATAATTTAGATGAAATATTTTCCCCTAACGGTAGTCCTTACTGGGATTTGTTAAAAAGAAAATAATAATCTTATACCCAAGATACTTCAATGCGCTATATTTGCGTGTTGAAGTAACATGGGATATTTTTTAAGTATTGATTTAATGCGTTACCCGACTATATCCGAGAAAGGGCAAAAGAAGTGGGCAGAGGTGCGCTGGGCAAGCGCATTTAAAGGTTGTAATAGCCAATAATTTGTTTTTCTATCCCTGCACTGTCGAGTTCAAGCAGTGCATAAATCTCTTGTTGGGAACCTTGCTCTATAAATTGGTCGGGGAAACCGATGTTCAAAACCGGTACATTTATTTTTTGTGCCATAAAGTATTCATTAACCGCAGAGCCAGCCCCTCCGGCAATACTATTCTCTTCAATGGTGACAAACTGTTTGTGTGTTTTCGCAAGATTATCAAGTAGTTGTTGATCAAGTGGTTTAACAAAGCGCATATCAACAAGCGTTGCATTTAGCTTTTGTGCAACGGATTGAGCATGATTCAAAAAGGTACCAAAGCATAAAATAGCAAGATCTTTACCCTCTTTTAGCAGATTTGCTTTGCCAATGGGCAGGGCGGTCATTGTTTTGTTGATCGTAATACCTGTGCCGGTACCGCGCGGATATCTCACCGCGGCAGGCTGATTAAGCATATGTCCGGTATAAAGCATATCCCGGCACTCTTGTTCATCGGAAGGGGTCATTACAACCATATTCGGTACACAGCGTAAAAAGCTTAAATCAAAAGCGCCCTGATGGGTTGGGCCATCCGGTCCGACAATGCCAGCTCTGTCTATGGCAAACAATACGCCCAGATTTTGAATGGCGATATCATGGATAACCTGGTCATAGGCGCGCTGTAAAAAAGTGGAGTAAATAGCAACAATCGGATTTAATCCGGCAATAGCCATACCGGCAGCAAGTGTGACAGCATGTTGTTCGGCAATGGCGACATCGTAGTATTTATCAGGATGACGTTTTGAAAAACTGACCATACCTGAGCCTTCACGCATTGCCGGGGTAATGGCTGTGAGTTTGTCGTCCTGATCGGCCATATCATTCAACCAATCGCCAAAAATTTGCGAAAAGGTTGCTGAGCCAGCGGCTGATTTTGGCAGTTCCTGATCCGGTGTGAATTTAGGGACAGCATGGTACTTAATCGGATCAAGCTCTGCTTGTTTATAGCCTTTTCCTTTTTTAGTCATTACATGCAAAAACTGCGGACCACTGTGGGAGCGCATATTACGTAAGGTATCAACCAAGTCGATGACATTATGGCCATCCATCGGACCGATATAATTAAAGCCAAACTCTTCAAATATCGTTGCCGGTGAAACCATTCCTTTAAGGTGTTCTTCAGTTCTTTTCGCTAACTCTTTAATAGGCGGAATGTTAGACAGCACTTTTTTGCTGCCTTCGCGCAGTTGAGTATAAAGATCGCCTGATAATATTTTTGCTAAATGATTATTCAACGCGCCAACATTTTCAGAAATTGACATCTCATTATCATTTAATACAACCAACATATCATTATGCAATGCACCGGCATGATTTAAGGCTTCAAATGCCATCCCGGCGGTAATCGCACCATCACCAATAATAGCGACTACTTTACGACCTTTGCGCTCTTTTTCTGCAGCAATTGACATGCCCAATGCGGCACCGATTGAAGTCGATGAATGACCCACACTTAATGCATCGTATTCACTTTCTTCGCGCCATGGAAAGGGATGCAATCCCTTAAGAGTACGAATACTGTCCATTTTATTGCGTCGACCGGTTAAAATTTTGTGCGGGTAGGCCTGATGGCCAACATCAAAAAGGAGATGATCAAAGGGTGTGAGGTAAACATAATGCAGGGCAACAGTTAACTCGACAACACCCAAACCCGAAGCTAAATGTCCGCTGGTTTGACTTACTGAATTGAGCAGAAATAAACGTAATTCATCGCAAAGTGCTGGCAATTGCTGTTTTTTTAATAAGCGCAGATCTTCCGGATAATTAATGTTCGTAAGCAACGGGTAATTTTTTAAATCCAATGGCATAAGTATCAGTCGTTTATAGAGAAAATAATAAAATTTACTAAATATTTAGATCAGTAAATGTAATGAGTTTAGATGTTTTTATCTATCGGTCGCGCTCGATTATGTATTGTGAAAATAAAGATAATAACTCTGTATTATAAGGCAATTGCGATAACGCATATAGTGCATCCTGGCAAAGAGTTTGTGCTTTTTGCTGTGCCTGCTCTAACCCTAATAATGCAGGATAGGTAGATTTTTCCTGTGCAATATCAGAACCCTGCGGTTTGCCCAGCGTTTGGGTATCACCAATGATATCTAAAATATCATCCTGAACCTGAAAGGCAAGACCGATAGCATCGGCAAAATCACATAATAGCGTGAGGTGCGCTTCAGGCAAATCAGCTTTTGTCAGTGCGGCTAGTTGTACTGACACTTTTATAAGAGCGCCTGTTTTTGCCTGATGAATTTTTTGTAAGGTTGCTAAATCTACATATTTTTTTTCTGCGCACAAGTCTAACGCTTGTCCGGCACACATGCCATGGTCGCCACTTGCTTTTGCCAAATAATTAACCATTTTTAATTGGGTTTGTGCAGTCAGTGCTTGATTTGGTCTTGATATAATATCAAATGCTAAAGTTTGTAATGCATCACCGGCAAGGATAGCAGTCGCTTCATCAAATTTGTTATGACATGTCATTTGCCCACGGCGCAAATCATCATCGTCCATAGCAGGCAGATCGTCATGAATTAATGAGTAAGCGTGGATACATTCTACCGCAGCGGCTAAGGGATCTAATGATGGCAACGAACAACCCAGCATATCACCGACGGCATAGACCAGAAACGGTCTAACCCGTTTACCGCCTAATAAGGCCCCGTATTCCATGGCTTCATTGAGTAAAGGAGAGACCGGTTGGGCAACATTGATATAGTGATTTAATTGCTTGTTAACGCGTTGTTGGTATTGATTAAGTGTATCAGCAAGTTGTTTCATATATTTTTATAGCACAGTGGATGTAAAGTTAAGGGAATAAAAGCAGAATTTAGGGCGCGTTACTACTCAAAAAAATATCTTGCTAAATAACAGTCGTTATTCATTCAAAAATTCTTCAAGGGGTGCCAGTGTATCCTGCTGCATTAAAATGCTGACTTGCTGTTGTGCTTTTTGCAGTTTTTGACTGTTGCTACGTGCTAATGCAATACCGCGTTCAAATTGCTTTAAGGCATCCTCCAGAGCTAAATCGCCCGCTTCTAAATGCTTGACGATGCTCTCAAGTTCATCAATCGCTTCTTCGTAATTCATGTTTTCCGGTTTTTTTAAGGCCATTTGGATCTCAATAATTATAATTTTTTTCAAGGTTACCGTGACGTGACGATAAGTCAAATATCAGTTGTTAAATAATTTCAAATCAGTGAAGGTATATAAGTTATTTTAGGTACTCTGATTAAG
>JBATHQ010000511.1:0-1698 GCA_049667005.1 Psychromonas sp. | reverse complement strand
AATTAGCCGTTAAATACCACCATTCATGCCTGAAAGTCTTATGCGGCCAATGCGCCTGCGGAAAGCTGATAACAGTATCAGGCGAAGGCAGTTCATACTGTTGGTCATTAAATTGTGCTTTTAAAGGGTTTTTATCAACCGAGTCTTTTGCCGGCAAAACAAACATCAGCAATAGAAAAAAAAGGATAATAACCACTAAAATCATAATATTAGATAATTTTAATCGGCACAAAACAGGGTTAAATCTGTGCGCTCTTTTATTGCTGCTATTGTTGTTTTTTCCGATGCTCATAAGTTTGCCCTGACATTCAATTTATATAATGGAATGCTTAATGCCGGAATCAACAATAATAAAGCCACTACACTGCTTAAGGCAAAAGGAGAAATGCTCAAAATCAGCGGCATCGACCAGCCAAAAGAAGCGGGTAATATTTTAGTGACTAAGGCGTTTGCTAAGATTGTCGCGATCGGCCAGCTCAATATCATCGCGCCAAAAACCATTAATAACCATTGCACCAGCATATGTGTAAAGAGGGCTATTTTGTCATATCCTAAACTACGCAGAATAAATAGATCTCTTTTACGAGCCAACTCTAAACTGTTGGCCGACATAAATAAGCCCAAACAGGCAATCAGCAACAAAACTGCGGCAATAGATTGGATCAACACAAAGGTTTGCGCAAAAATATCCAGTGCCAATTTTTTTATTTGTGCAGGAAGATAGACCTGCTGGTCGTCAAGTTTTAGCGCGCTTAAAACCTGTTGTTTTGCAAGCACCTGTCCCGGTTCAAGAAACACCGCAAAACCGGTATTAATCCAGCCGTCAAAAATAGTGATCAGATCCGCTTTCTCTGCGCTAACTGAGTAGCCGGGGTAGCCATATTCGTAGTAGATCCCTTTTATGTTACATTGATAATCTTGCTCAGCCTGCGCTAATATCAACGTTTGCCCCACCGAGAGTTGTTGCTTTAGTGCCAATTGTTCATTGATATAACAGCCCTCTGCGGCGCTCTTTGTAAAAGACTTAAATAGTAAAGCGTGCAATTGATTCGCTGATTGCACGCTGAAAAGCTTAACTGAATCTGCATCTATTTTTACCCAGGTATGGCGGAACAGGGTAGATTCTTTTACTTCAGGTCGACTCTTTAGCCAAACTTCAATGTCCTGCTTTTGCCAGGGTCTGTGACGGATAAATATATCTGCACTTAACTCTTGCTCAAGATATTTTACAAAAGCCGTTTCAAAACTGTTCACCATTAACGCCGCGGCGATACTCGCAGTGAGTGCCAGATAAAAGGCAGCAAGCGGTAAGTAACGCCGGACAATCTGTTTACCGGCATCTTTAAAAATGTACTGAACACGGAAAGAGTTAACTAAACGGGCGCCAGAAAAAAGTAGTAATTTTAAAAATTCAGGCAAAAATACAACGCTTGCCGCTAATAAAATGCCGTACTTAATCATCAGCTGTAACCAGTTTTTATCCGGCCAAATGCTAAATAATAACAACAGTAAAGCGGTTGCCAGAATAGATAGCCTTACCGGGAAATCGCTATTTTGACTTGTTGCGGAAACTGTTATCTTTTTGCGACTAATCAATCTTAACTGTTTGAACAGTGCCAGTAACACCGCAATCGATGAGATGAACAATGCCCATAGGCTGTATGACCACTGCCATATTAATTCTCCACTACTGCTCAA
>JBATHQ010000510.1:0-2144 GCA_049667005.1 Psychromonas sp. | reverse complement strand
AGCAGTTCAAGCTGTGCAGGTGGAAGTGCAAGCTTGCTGATAGCATTATGTAAAATATCGTGTATTTCATACACCCCGGTAGGAATTGCCCCATCGGGACAGGCAATAGTACACTCCATGCAACCCGTGCATAGCTCTGCATTATATTTTGGTACGCTTAAACGGAATAAACCTTTGTCTTTGGTGATTGCGCTTGCCGGGGGCAAAAACATGCCGGAGCCGGGAATAACAGGGGCTTCGCTGATACTGCCATCGGCGTAGTTTTTACCGGCAATATTATCAAAGTAATCCTGGTCGAATAAACCACAACTGGCATTTGCCGTTTTGCGTTTTTGTGTCGCTGTGGCCGCTTCTGCAATAGTGTCATTATCAATAAAGTCGGTGTAACACACGGCCTGTGTTGCCAATATACCATCGCGGATCACCGCCATATTACCGGCAACGACTTTTTCACCTTTAGCGCCGAATTTCTTTTTAATCTGCTGTTCAATACGCGTCAGCACCTGCTCTGCATCAGTGCCCTGAATAACTTGTTGTGCATGACCGCAGAGCGCACCAATAAATGCAATACCCATCATTCTGATTTCTAAATCGGCCGTAGGGGCATGCTCGCGGGCAACCTTAAAGGCATCGACCACATAGAAACTAATATGCTTGCTGCGTATGTATTGGCGTGCACTTGCTGGCAACTCCTGCCATACCTGTTCCGGGGTATGCTCGGTTTGCAGTATAAATGTACCATTATCAGTAAGCCCGGCGAGCGGATTGGTATGCATGAATACCTTATGATCCGGGGACAGCGCCACCTCAACCTGCTGAAGTTCGGCGTTAGTTATTTTGATAGGCTCTGGTGACAGGGTAATAAAAAAATTAGTCGGTGCACCACTTTTTTCTGACCCGTATTTAGGCATTGATTTAGAATATAAACCGAGTGCTCCAGAGAGAATATCGGTAAGCAGCTTACCTGTTGCAATGGTGCCGTAACCGCCGACCGAGTGAAAGCGAATGCGCATTGCACTCTCTGGTAGAAGATTCGGGTTTTCACCGGTTTCTAACGCCATCAATTCAGTATCGGGATAGGCTTGAAGCAGGCGCTGTTGAATAACTTTTAATTCACCCGATGCTTGATGGTCAAAGAACTGACTGCCTAAATAGAAAAACGGCTTACTGTTTTCTGTAAACATATTTTCAAAGGCAGCGATCAGATGGCAAGGTTGTAAATCATGGCCACCTAATCCAAAAACACCGGTACTGATTTGTGGTGGATGAGAGAGCGGCATAATGCCTTTATGACGCAGGCTAAGCACATTTTCACTGGCTTTAAATAAAGCTCGAGAAACGCGCTCGGTAAGGCGGGTTTCATCACAACGCTCAAGGATGGTAAGCGCTTTTTTACCCGCCAGTTTTTCGATTAACTGTGCTTCAGGGAAGGGATGCAGCTGTTTAATTTTAATCACACCTACTTTATGACCCTGAGAGCGCAGATAGCTGGCAACCGCTTCGGCATCATCGGTCACCGAGCCAAGTCCGAGCAGCACGTATTGCGCATCACTGCACATAAATTCCATTACCGGTTCATATTGTCGACCGGTTAATTGTGCGTACTCGTCCATCGCCTGCTCGATAAACTTCGGCACATCACTCATAAAGTGGGTATTATGATCGACGATACCGGCCTGAAAATCAGGTTGATTCTGCACACCACCGGTCAATCCCGGATTGTGCGTGTCAACTAAAGCTGGAACGCGTTGCCGCGTGTTTTTCTCATAGGCGTTCAGCCATGTACGGCGCCATTTCTTTTGTAACTCTGCAGGTATAAATTCATTAGTTTCACTCAGGTATTCACCAATACTATCGCACTCCAACTGCACAGTATGCTGGTCAATATAGGCGCTTAAATGCGCACACTTATCTGGCCAGAACTGATCCTGATACTTGTTTATAAATTGATGAAGTTGCCATATTCGTCCTTTTGCGCCATAAAGCATGCGTTGCGCTTCAGTCGGCGCGGTTATACGATCACGCGGATCACCAAGATATTGCTTGAGCAGTGCAGGCTCAGGCAGTTTAACCTCACTTTGAATGTGGCTGGTGGCAAAACCATCCATGGTATTGGCGACCGGAATAAGAGAGAGGGCGCTGAT
>JBATHQ010000509.1:0-15024 GCA_049667005.1 Psychromonas sp. | reverse complement strand
TACTGGTTATGAACGACTTCATGACGCACATAAATAGGCGGTGTAAAAATATCCAATGCGCGCTCAACAATTGAAATAGCGCGATGAACGCCGGCACAAAAACCGCGCGGATTCGCTAAAATAATTTCCATAACTCACCTTTTTAAATTAATAGTTCCTCACATATCTCGTGGGGATTCTGAGGACCAGTTGTTAGTCATCAGTCGTCAGTAATCAGTCATCAGTCATCAGTCATCAGTAATCAGTAATCAGTAATCAGTAATCAGTAATCAGTCATCAGTCATCAGTCATCAGTCATCAGTCGTCAGTCGTCAGTAATCAGTCATCAGTAATCAGTCATCAGTCATCAGTCATCAGTCATCAATCATCAGTCATCAGTCATCAGTCGTCAGTAATCAGTCGTCAGTCGTCAGTCGTCAGTCGTCAGTCGTCAGTCGAAAGATTTTTAGCTTAAAACTTCTAGGACATCAACTTCAAATGTGACCGTTTGACCGGCAAGTGGATGATTAAAATCAACCGTCACACTGTCAGCGACCACCTCGCGGATAATGCCGGGGATCTCTTCGCCGTTTGGCTGGGTAAAACTGATAATGGTGCCGACTTCGGCCGGTACATCATTGCTGAATTTACTTAATTCCAGGTGATGTATATTATCCGGATTAGGCAGGCCGAAGGCAGACTCCGGAGCTAAGGTGAAGGTTTCCGTCTGTCCCTGCTGCAGACCCAGCAGGCATGCTTCAAAAGCGGGCGTTAAACTGCCATCACCCATCACAAACTTTGCCGGTTTATTATCAACTTTGGTGCTGTCAACGGCCGAACCATCTGCCAGACGAATTGAGAAATGCATCAGGACTTCACTGTTTTCCGCGATACATCGATTGTTTGACTCAGTCATCTTTTTGTCCTTTTTTTTCGTCAAGTTGCGTGTCCTGTTCACAAAAAAGGGAATCGAAGATAATGATTGCAGCGCCAATAAAAATTGCAACATCTGCAATATTAAAGGTTGGCCAGCGATAAAAACCTAAATCAAAATCTAAAAAATCAACCACATAACCGAACATTAACCGATCGATTAGATTGCCGATAGCACCGGATAAAATCAGTGCATAGGCAATGTTATAGAAATACTTAGTCGAGGTATTTTTCTTCATCAAAGACAGTAAAACACCTGAAACAATAAGCGCAATCGCGGCAAACAGATATTTTTGCCAGCCGCCGGCATCCCCTAAAAAGCTAAAAGCGGCGCCGTAATTTCGCGCATAGGTAAAACTAAAGAATGACAGAATCTCATAAGATTCATATAAATCCAATGATTGTGTTGTCCAATATTTAGTCAACTGGTCAAGCACCAGCATGATTGCTGTAAGCCATAACCAGCGTAACCCTGATTTTTCTATTATCTGTACCATTTTTTAAATCCTGAACAAAAAAACGCCTTAAAAAATTAAGGCGTTCATATTATAGAGTGGGATTAGGATCACGCAAATTTGCGAACTTCACCCTGACCGTCAATATTCGTTACGCAACGACCGCATAGATCAGGATGCTGTTCATTCTGACCAACTTCCTCGCGGTGATGCCAGCAGCGATCACACTTCTGTGCAGCACTCTTAACAACAGCAACAGATAAACCCTTTACTTCAGTCTGCAGAGCAGATTGTGGTGCTTCAGCCAATGGTTTAACAACCGCCTGAGAAGTGATCAGCACAAAGCGTAATTCATCTTCTAATGTGGCTAGTAAAGTGCTTATTTCTTCAGACGCATAAAGGGTAACTTCAGCTTCTAATCCACCACCAATAGTGTTCTCTTTACGGGCAATTTCTAACGCTTTATTGACTTCCGCACGCACTGAAATCAGCTGCGACCAGGCTTCATTACTGAATACTTCATTATCAGAAAGACCAAACAAACCATCATACCAAACCGTTGTGAAGACAAATTCGTCACGTGCACCAGGCAACTCGGACCAAATCTCATCAGCGGTAAAGCTTAAGATAGGTGCCATTAGACGTACCAGCGCTTCTGCAATGTGGAACAATGCAGTTTGACAACTACGACGTGCGTTACTATCCGCTTTTGCTGTGTATTGACGATCTTTAATGATATCTAGGTAGAAGCTGCCTAATTCGATAGAGCAGAAATGCATCAGTTTTTGGTAAACCACATGCAGGCTATAACTTTCGTAGGCTTCAATAATATCATTTTGCAGGGTTAACGTTCGCGCGACAATCCAACGATCCAGCGCAACCATTTCGTGACTCGGCACTAAATCAGTCGCCGGCTCAAAACCGTTTAAGTTCGCCAACAGGAAGCGTGATGTGTTACGCAGACGACGATAGCTGTCTGCACTGCGGTTAAGAATTTCATCAGAAACCGTAATCTCTCCCGTATAATCGGTCGAAGCAACCCATAAACGCAGAATATCCGCACCAAGGTTATTCATCACCGTTTGCGGAGACATTACATTGCCTAAAGACTTAGACATCTTTTTGCCATTTCCATCGACCACAAAACCATGCGTTAACACCTCTTTGTAGGGGGCTTTATTATTAATAGCCATGCCGGTCATAAGCGACGACTGGAACCAGCCACGATGCTGATCCGAACCTTCAAGGTATAAATCAGCTTCAGCCTGTTCGCCGGATGCTAATGTGTATTCTGGACGTTTCGCGATAACCGATGCATGCGTGGTACCTGAGTCGAACCACACGTCTAAGGTGTCAGTAACTTTACGGTATTCCTCTGCTTCAAAACCTAATAGGCTTTCCGGCTCTAAATCCCACCAGGCTTGAATACCTTCCTTTTCGATTTTACGGGCGATAAGCTCCATCATTTCAACACTGTTCGGGTGCAGTTCATCGCTTTCTTTATGTACAAACAGGGTAATAGGCACGCCCCAGGTACGCTGACGGGAGATACACCAATCAGGGCGGTTCTCAATCATTTTTTCGATACGCTGCTGGCCCCAGCTCGGGATCCACTTAACATCTTTAATTTCAGACAAGGCATTATCACGTAACCCTTTCAGGTCCATGGAAATAAACCATTGCGGTGTTGCACGGAAAATAATCGGAGTCTTGTGTCTCCAGCAGTGCGGGTAACTGTGCTTTAATTTAACCGAGCACAACAACGCATTTTTTTCCGCTAACACTTCAAGCACACGATCGTTGGCTTTAAAGACGTGTAAACCGGCAAAAAATTCGGTGTCTTCACGGAAAACACCATTATCTGCGACTGGATTAGCAACCTCCAGATCATAACGTAAACCTACCGCGTAATCGTCTTGACCATGACCAGGCGCGGTATGCACACTACCGGTACCCGCATCAATGGTAACGTGATCAGCAACAATGGCAGGTACTTGCAGATTTAAGAATGGGTGATTAAATAATTTTTTCTCTAAATCAATACCGGTGCAGATAGCTAATGTGCTGAAATCCTCAATGCCATAACGCGCCATACAAGCCGCGACTAAATCAGTGGCTAAAATTAAACGGCGCTCGCCCGCCTGGACCAATGAGTACTCTACCTTTTCTGCATATGCAATAGCACGGTTAGCCGGTAACGTCCAAGGTGTCGTTGTCCAGATAACAGCACAGACTTCACCGCTGCCGAGATCGTCAGCAATCGGGTTAAAGCTGCGTAATACCTGCTCTGTGTCGACGGCGCTAAAAGCGACATCAATGGCCGGTGATACTTTATCTTCATATTCAACTTCGGCTTCAGCTAATGCGCTGCCGCAATCTGTACACCAATGCACAGGCTTAGAGCCTTTATGCAGATGGCCATTTTCAATGATTTTCGATAACGCACGGACGATATTTGCTTCGGTTGCAAAGTCCATGGTCAGGTATGGCTTATCCCACTCACCTAATACACCGAGACGTTTGAAGTCATTACGTTGACCATCAACCTGACGCGCCGCATATTCACGACATTTTTTACGAAAATCTGCGGCACTGATTTTTTGCCCGGGTTTACCGACTTTCTGCTCGACTTTTAATTCGATTGGCAGGCCATGACAATCCCAGCCAGGGATATAAGGCGCATCAAAATCAGATAGCGTTTTTGATTTGATAATAATGTCTTTGAGGATTTTATTAACCGAGTGACCGATATGAATATCGCCATTTGCATAAGGAGGACCATCATGCAGAACAAATGTTTTCTTACCTTTTTTAGCCGCACGAATCTTTCCGTAAAGATCTTTGCTATACCAGTTTTTCAGCATATTCGGTTCACGATTGGCAAGATTTGCACGCATCGGAAAACCTGTTTTCGGTAGGTTTAATGTGTTTTTGTAATCACTCATTGCTTTTTTATTCCATCTGACATTACGTTGGGATTTACACCCAGGCGACTTGAAGATGCAAATTCTTTCATCTCAAGGTCGTTTGGGGATATATTCAAGCTACTTGCACATAAATTTTCAAAGTCACTGACGACTGACTGATTCCTGCACCTGCAAGTAGTTTATGGTTTTTTATTAAGCAGATGCCATTGTTTGGCCTGCTTGATATCTTTATCGATCTGAATTTTTAGTTCTGCAAAGGAAGCAAAACGTACTTCATCTCGTATTTTTTCTTCTAATACCACTTCTAACTGCAAACCGTATAAGTCACCTTCAAAATCAAAAAGATGCACTTCCAGTTGCTGACGAACACCGTTTACGGTGGGGCGCTGCCCGATATTAGCAACTCCCTGATAAACCTTATCTGTAATCCCCAGTACGGAGACAACAAAAACGCCTGATACAGGCGATACTCGACGTTTTAACAACAGGTTTGCAGTGGGTACGCCAATCGTGCGCCCTAATTTTTCGCCGTGCACTACGCGTCCGGTAATACTGTATTTTCGACCTAACATTAACGCCGCTTGCTGAAGATCACCCACGGCTAATGCATCACGCACACGACTACTGCTTATACGATGCTCTTCCTGAAGAAGACTTTTTGTATCAACGACTTCAAAACCGTACTTTTCACCCGCCTGTTTTAACAACGCAAAATCGCCCTGCCGCTGGTAACCAAAATGAAAGTCATCACCAATCACCAAAAACTTCACATCGAGTTTTTTGATTAGCAACTGTTCAATAAAATCGGCAGCACTTAAATTGGCGAATTTGCGGGTAAATGAAACACATAAAAGACGATTTAAGCCAAGCTTTTCCAATTGTACAAATTTGTCACGTAAACGGCTTAGTCTGGCAGGCGCATTCTCTCCCGAAAATAACTCCTCAGGTTGCGGTTCAAAGGTTAAAACCGTTGCTGGAACCTGCAGACGCTTGGCCTCTAATAATAATCGGGCAAGCACCGCTTTGTGGCCTAAATGCACCCCGTCAAAATTGCCAATACTCAACACACATCCTTGATGCGATGCTTTGATATTGTGAATGCCGCGTAATAATTCCATTTTACTTTTACTTAATTAGAGTCGGTTAAAGTACAAAAGAGTAGATTATATCTTAAGCTGGACAACTAATCAGCCCTCATTTAGCCATTCTTATGTGAAACATTGAAACTTTAAAACTTTAAAATACTTAAAACCTAATTAGTTCAGTGCCAATGCAAATAAATACAATCCCGCCACTACAACTAGCCATTCTTATCTGAATCTTTGAAATGCTTAAAACCTAATTGGGTCAGTGCCAATGCAAATAAATACAAGACCACCACTACAATTAGCCATCCTTACCTAAAACGTTGAAACTTTGAAATGTTTAAAACGTAGTCCGGTCAGTGCCAGAGCCAATAAATACACTACCACCCCCGCTACGATTAAGGAGGACAATTTTAGCGCTGACGATAATAATGATAACTGGCTCCATGCGGGTAAAGAGGGGGTCAACATAACCAGACACGCGGTCATCAGCAAACCCGCAATGATAATACGTATGAATACCGAGACACTGTCTTTTTGCTTTTGATAAACGCCGGTTTTATAAAGGCCATACCATAATAAACTTGCATTTAAGGTTGCAGATAGTGAGGTAGCAAAGGCCAGTCCGACATAACCATAGGGAATTGCAAAAACAATATTTAGCAGCATATTACTGACCATCGCAATGATCCCGTATTTTACCGGGGTGCGCGTATCCTGACGAGCGTAATATCCCGGCGCTAATATTTTAATCATCATAAAACTCAATAATCCACAGCCATATCCCCATAAGGCCATTGCTGCCATAGAAACGTCCTGCATAGCAAATTCACCACGCAGAAATAAAACTCTGAGCATAGGCTGAGCCAGTATAATCAGCCCCAACATCGCCGGAAAACCTAAGACAAAAACCATGCGTATTCCCCAATCAAGGGTTTTAGCAAAACGCTCTCTCGAGTCAGTGACATGGAATGAAGCCAAACTCGGTAAAATAACCGTCGCGATGGCGATCCCAAATAAACCCAGTGGAAATTCAAGTAAACGTTCTGCGTAATACAGCCAACTGATTGACCCCGTTTGTAGAAAACTGGCAATCAAGGTGTCCATTAATAAGTTAATTTGACTGACAGACACACCAAATAAGGCGGGAATCATCAAGGTTCTGATTTTCACAACGCCAGGGTGATGCCAATCCCAAGCGGGTTTGACCAATAGTTTTTCTTTACGTAAAAAAGGTATTTGGAAAAAAAACTGTACTGCACCACCAACAAATACCCCTATTGCCAGACCGATTTCAGGTTGCTGCAACTGCGGCGAAACAAAAAGTGCACAAGCGATAATCGCAATATTTAAAAATACCGGTGTAAAGGCAGCCACTGCAAATTTACCAATGGTATTTAAAATGGCTCCGGAGAAAGCGGTGAAGGTAATAAACCACAAATAGGGGAACGTTATTTTTAACAATAGGGACGCAAGTTCAAACTTTTGCGCGTCCGGATTGCCCTGCCACCAGTCTAAAAACCAACCGAAACCAAATAGCGCGGTAATAACCGAAGAACCTAAAACGCCTAAAATCGTGATAATAGTAATAATGGTACCCAGGGTACCGGATACCGCGGCAATTAATTGCTTAACCTGATCTGGCGATTGTTTTTTTTCATATTCCGTTAAGACTGGAACAAACGCTTGAGAAAATGCACCTTCGGCAAACAGACGGCGTAAAAAGTTAGGGATTTTATTGGCAAAGAAAAACACATCAGCTGCCTCTCCCGCCCCCATTAAATTTGCGATAACAATATCTCTTAACAGACCTAAAAGCCTTGAAATCAAGGTCATCGCGCTTACGATCAAGCCTGATTTCAATAGTTTTTTGCTCACAATACTTTTCCTAAAAGAATTTATCCATTTTACGCAGTTTTATTATTATCCATTAATTAAGGCGCTAGAGGAAAAACACCATGCGAAACAATGCCATAAGCAGCCTGAAAAATGATTATCTAAGGATACGGATTTCGGCGTTATGAAGCATTAATTTAGCGAGACTAAACCTTCAACTTCATGCCTTGAACATGGTCAACTATCGACTTACTGAGTTTGCATATTGAAGTAGATTGAGTGTATAATGCGCGCAGTTTAACCATCTACTGCGTTTCTTACCAGTTTTTTTAATTGGTTAAAAAGAAATCATTTGACAATATACGTACGACAAGGCATATTCCCCGACCTTTGATTATCCCTTGTTATACAGAATTTAGGAGTTAAGGTCTTGGCTAATATCAAGTCTGCTAAAAAACGTGCTTTACAATCTGAAAAAAGCCGTAAACACAATGCAAGTCGTCGTACAATGATGCGTACTTTCATTAAGAAAGTTGTTGTTGCAATCGAAGCTGCAAACAAAGAAGTTGCTACTGCTGAATTTGTAAAATTACAATCAGTTTTAGATAGTTACGCAACTAAAGGCTTAATTAACAAAAATACAGCTGCTCGTAAGAAAAGCCGTCTTTCTGCAAAAATCAAAGCGCTGTAATTCTTTTTTAAGAATAAAGCCTTTAATTTTAAGCTTAAAAAAAACCGACTTCGTGTCGGTTTTTTTATATCCATTTTTTAGCTGCAATAAAACTGCCTGTCACCTTATTTAGTCTTATATTCCCATTCCAGATAATGCATTGATCAAATCTTTAATGACTTTACCGACAATCGGATTTGTTTCTTCAAAAACAACAAGCTGCTCGGCAATTTTTTTATCTCGAATCAATTGAGCAGGATCGCCAGACTTTATTGCCTCCTGAAGTTGATCATGTACTTGTCTTAATTCTCCAGCAGTACACTCATCGGCGATCAGATCGTCGTCTAAAATTGCAGATAATTTTTCAAACTCTGATTTAACTTTTTTAATGGCCATAAATACCTCTGAACAGTGAATTAGTTTTAATCGGCTAACTGAATCTGCTTTAGACTATACAATGATTGCTACTAAAGTGTAGTCTGAAAACAGATAATCCGGTTAGTTTGGTTTAAAAAAGTGATCCAGACAACGTCCTAAAAACAAAGAGATAACCACAAAAAAGACGCTTAATAACATCAGACCAATTTTAAACCACTGATGCTCTTCAAAATGCTCTAAATAAAAAGAAGCAATATAAATGGCGCCTAACCAGTACAAAATCCGGAAAAAATACGCCCAGAATGAATAGACACGATCGGTTAACCATAATTTAGCCAAATCAGGCTCCTTTAATTGTAAAACTGATAACATCATCAATATGTTTGTTGCCTGTCGCCAGCATCACCAGCCTGTCGATCCCCAGGGCAACACCGGCACATTCGGGTAAGGCGTGCAGTGACGAAATAAAATTCTGATCAATGGGCATTTGTGCCAGCCCTTTTTGCGCACGTAATTGATTATCCTTTTGAAAACGTCTTAACTGCTCCTGCGGATCACTTAACTCATGAAAGCCATTCGCTAACTCAATGCCATGAAAATAAACCTCAAAACGTTCCGCGACGCGCGAGTCATCCGGGCTTATTTTTGCCAATGCGGCTTGTGAGGCGGGGAAGTTATAGATAAAACAGGGTTTATCCTGCGCAATAACAGGCTCAATAGCAATACAAAAAAGTAACTGCAAAACAGTATCATAATCTTGCTCGTTATTTAAAACATCCCCAAGATTGAGCCTTTCCCCTGATTTTTTTAACTGCTCCAGGCTCGCACTCAGAGGATCAACGTCCAATACTTCTAAAAAGGCATTTTGATAGGTGCAGCGGCGTGCGGATTTTGAGTTAAGAATAAGTTGTAATAACTGATCCATCTCATCCATTAAACGAAAATGATCAAATCCAAGACGGTACCATTCGAGCAGGGTAAATTCAGGATTATGAAAACGTCCCGACTCCTCATTGCGAAATACTTTACTGATCTGAAATATACAGCCACTGCCGGCAGATAAAAGGCGTTTCATATGAAATTCAGGCGAAGTTTGCATATAAAGAGGTAAACCTTGGCTATCTGGCTTTAGTGAAGATATCTGTGGCCCGATAAAATGGGTTTTAAAACAAAACAAGTTAATATCTGTCACTCCAGCCTGACTCAATACCGGTGTTTCAACCTCTAAGACTCCACGTGTTATAAAAAAATGGCGAATAGTCTGTAATATTTTAGCCCGTTGTTGTAATGCTTCTATACTAGCACTTGGTTTCCAGCTCATCTTAATTCCTTTTTCTACGAGCCCCTATTTTATCGAAGAATAAAAAATTCGGAAATAAAAAGCTGATTTATATCACTTATTGATAGTTGTCTGCAGTTTAAGATAGATCAGCGTAACAATAACGGATTTTTACGAGCTTATTTAACGCAGAAATACAGAGAAATAGATGCATTGTGTCGATTTACAGATCCCAAGTTGAGGTTATTTATGCATTATCTGTAAATAACCTTGTTTATTTCACGGAAAATAAACAATCTACTGATAGAATAAAATCATCATATCAATAACATAAATAATTAATGGGGGTAGAAGTGTGCAGATAATTAAAACAGACGTTGCCATTATCGGTGCGGGCGGTTCAGGTTTAAGAGCCGCGATTGAAATTGCAGAAAACCATCCAGAGCTTGATATCGCATTGATATCGAAAGTTTACCCGATGCGCAGCCATACTGTTGCAGCTGAAGGTGGTGCAGCAGGTGTCGCTCAAGATCATGACTCATTGGACAACCACTTCGATGATACCGTGTCCGGTGGTGACTGGTTATGCGAACAGGATGTGGTTGAGTATTTTGTTGAAAATGCAGCGAAACAACTTACCCAACTCGAACATTGGGGTTGCCCTTGGAGCCGTAAAGAGGATGGTAGTATTAATGTCCGGGCATTCGGTGGTATGAAAATAGAGCGTACCTGGTTCGCTGCCGATAAAAGCGGCTTTCATATTCTCCACACGCTTTTTCAGACCTCGATCCAACATCCTAAAATAACCCGTTTTGATGAACATTTCTGTTTAGATCTGATCGTTGAAGATAATAAAATCCAGGGCGTTGTGATCCTTGATATTGCTGAGGGTGAAGTAAAACTTATTCAGGCGAAATCTGTGATCATGGCAACCGGTGGGGCAGGTCGTGTGTACAGTTACAATACCAATGGCGGCATAGTCACCGGTGATGGTATGTCTCTTGCTTATCGTCATGGCGTCGCACTGCGTGATATGGAGTTTGTCCAATACCACCCTACCGGTTTACCGGGAACGGGTATTTTAATGACCGAAGGGTGCCGCGGTGAAGGTGGTATTCTACTCAACAAAAACGGCTACCGTTACCTGCAGGATTATGGGCTCGGACCTGAAGTCCCTGTTGGACAGACTAAAAACAAACACATGGAGCTTGGGCCACGTGACAAACTTAGCCAGTGTTTCTGGCAGGAGCAGCAAAAAGGTAACGTCTTTAAAGGCACAAGAGGCGATTATATCCACCTTGACCTGCGCCATCTGGGCGAAGAAAAAATTAATGAACGCCTGCCGTTTATCCGTGAACTGGCGAAAGCTTATGTCGGGGTTGATCCGGTTCATGAACCAATCCCGGTGCGCCCTACCGTACACTATACAATGGGCGGCATAGAAACCAATGCGAAAACGGCTACCAGTTTAGCGGGCTTATATGCGATAGGTGAATGTGCTTCCGTGGGTCTGCACGGCGCTAACCGTCTGGGATCAAACTCGCTAACTGAACTCGCTGTATTTGGTCAATTAGCAGGGCAGGAGGCAGCTAAACATGCGCACAACACTGAGCATAGCGACATCGCTCCATTAGTAAAACAAGCTGAAGCCATTTTAGCCCGCACAGAAGCATTGCTGCATAATAATGGCACTGAAAAAATGGCCGATATTCGTTTGGAAATGGGCGACAGCATGGAAGAAGGTGTGGGTATTTACCGCACTAAAGAATCAATGCAAAAAACCATTGATAAACTGGCTGAGCTGAAAGAGCGCTATAAAAACATTCACATTGCCGATAAATCCAGCGTCTTTAATACCGAGTTTTTATATGCCATTGAATTAGGTTATCTGCTCGATACGGCAGAGGCAATGGCGCACAGCGCTATCAACCGTGAAGAATCACGCGGTTCACATCAACGTATTGATGGATTTGAAAAACGTGATGACCAAAACTTCCTAAAACATTCGTTAGCCTATTACCAGGCTGATAAAGCCCCCAAAATAGAGTATTCTGCCGTGACTATCACTAAGAGCCAACCCGCTGCACGCGTTTATGGAGAAGCATCAGACAAAGCACATGCCAAAGCTGAACAGGAAAAAGCGGCATCTAAAAAAACCAATTCAGCACAGGAGGAAGTGTAAATGACCAAGCCAACTATTAGCGTTGATATTCTAAGATACCGCCCGGAAGAGGATCAAAAACCATTTACACAAAGCTTTGAAGTCCCTTACTCTGCTGATTTTTCCATTTTAGAAGCACTGCAATACATTAAAGATAATTTAGACAGTACCGTCAGTTTCCGCTGGTCTTGCCGTATGGCGATTTGTGGTAGCTGCGGAATGATGATCAATGGTGTTCCTAAATTAGGTTGTAAATCATTCCTGCGCGATTATTACCCGAATAAAGTAACACTCGAGCCGTTAGCTAACTTCCCTATTGAACGGGATTTAGTGGTGGTAATGGATGATTTTATTAATAAATTAGAGTCGATCAAACCCTACATTATCCCTGAAAAAGCAAAATCTTTAGAGGATGGCACTTATCAGCAAACGCCCCTGCAGATGGAGCTGTATAAGCAATTTTCAATGTGCATAAATTGCGGTCTTTGTTATGCGGCCTGTCCGCAATACGCGCTGGACAATAAATTTACCGGTCCGGCTGTCCTTGCTCTGTTAGCGAGATACAACCGCGATAGCCGCGATCACGGCACCGCTGAGCGGATGAAAATCGTCAATCAGGAAGAAGGCGTATGGGGCTGTACTTTTGTTGGCTATTGCTCTGTCGTCTGCCCTAAAGATGTGGATCCCGCAGCGGCTATTCAGCTTCTTAAAGTGGAAAGCAGTAAAGATTATTTAATTGGTATGTTCAAACCGGATTAAGGTGAAGGTTATCAGCTCCAACAGACCTGATAACCTTAAACGACTGGATAGATTATTTACCGAGTTAAATATTACCTGAACAGATATTGTTACGGAGAAAAATTATGAGTAAACGTAAACCTTATACACGCGAACTACCTATTGACTGGTGGTTGAAGCAAGCCTTTTACACAAAATATATGATTCGTGAAGGCAGTAGTATTTTTATCACCTTATATAGCCTGATCTTAGCCTGGGGAGTATTTCGTTTAAGCCAGGGTGAAGCCGCTTTTAATGCCTGGATGGCGGCATTAGAAAATCCCTTTGCAATTATTTTGCACCTTATAGCCTTTGCCTTGGCCTGCTACCATACCATCACCTGGTTTTCCCTGGCGCCTAAAGCTATTGCGTTATGGGTGAAAGGCAAAAGACTAGCAGATAAAGTGATTATTACCGGCCATTATGTCGCGCTGGTTGTTATCACACTTTTGTGTCTAATCATTGTTACGTTATAAGGAGGTTAAAAATGTCCGATACTACTGAAAAAACCTATAAACGTTCACATGAGCCGGTTTTCTGGGGATTGTTTGGCGCAGGTGGAATGCTAACCGCGTTTCTGACACCGGTGATGATTTTAATTACCGGGATCTTAATTCCGCTGGGTTTTATGGATAGCGAGCATCTCAGTTATGAAAAAGTGCATCACTTTGCCACCAGCTGGTACGGGGCTGCCATTGTATTGGTGCTGGTTGCGTTGCCTTTATGGCACACCCTGCATCGCATTTTCCATGCGTTGCACGATATCGGTATCAAACGCGGACGCGAATGGCAACAGGTGATCTGTTATGGTTTTGCTTTTGCGGTCAGCGTGTTTGTCTTTACCCTGCTGTTGCAGATGTTCTAACCCTTAAGCTTTTGCAGCAATAAAAAAACCAGCTAATTTGCTGGTTTTTTATTGCTTAATTTTGAACTGTAAAAATTATTTCTTAACTCGGCTCACGTATTCGCCGCTGCGTGTATCAACTTTTACAACTTCACCAATCTGGATAAATAGCGGTACACGAATAACCGCACCCGTTGCCAGTGTTGCCGGTTTACCGCCAGTACCTGCCGTATCACCTTTAAGGCCAGGATCCGTCTCTGTCACTTCAATTTCAACGAAGTTCGGTGGTGTTACCGCGATCGGGTTATCGTTCCAAGTAGTGATGGTACACATATCCTGTTCAACCAACCACTTCGCCATATCGCCGACTGCTTTTGCTTCTGCTGCAACTTGCTCAAAGGTCTCGTTATTCATAAAATGGAAAAATTCACCATCGTTGTAAAGATAAGCCAGATCAAAATCCATTACGTCAGCAGACTCAACCGACTCACCAGATTTAAAAGTTTTTTCGATAACTTTGCCTGACAACAGTTTGCGCAGTTTAACACGGTTAAATGCCTGCCCTTTGCCTGGCTTTACAAATTCATTGTCGATAATTGCACATGGCTCATTATCAAGCATAAATTTTAGCCCGCTTTTAAATTCACTGGTATTATACGTTCCCATTGTAATCTCACTTTAAATTGATTTATAAAAATGTCGCAAATAATTACCCCGAATAATACCCATGTGTTGCCAAGTTGGCAAAAGGAACTCGCCAATGCAGTCAAAAATCCGCAACAACTTCTACAATTATTAGATATTCCCCCGGAAAATAGCAATTTAAGTGAGTTAGCGCGTAAAAGTTTCCCAATGCTGGTGCCATTGCCATTTGTCAAGAAAATGAAAAAAGGTGATCTTAATGATCCCCTTTTAGCACAGGTGTTACCGGTACAGGATGAAGAGTTGCTTGCTGATGGTTACGGAGTGGATCCTTTAGAGGAGCATAATAGTGCCCTGCCCGGTTTATTACACAAATACCAAAGCCGGGTTCTGTTAATATTAAAATCAGGGTGTGCGGTAAACTGCCGTTATTGTTTCAGACGGCATTTCCCTTATCAGGATAATAATATAAACAAACAACAGCTGCAGGAAATTATCGGCTATATCAAATCTCACCCGGAAGTGAATGAAGTTATTTTAAGCGGCGGTGATCCGTTAATGAGTAAAGATGATTTTTTACAATATTTACTCAATGAACTGGAGTTACTCCCGCAACTGACGCGATTAAGACTGCATACGCGCCTGCCGGTGGTTATTCCAAGCAGAATCACCGAGCAGCTGTGCAATATGCTGCAAAAGAGTCGTTTTAATGTAGCTTGTGTATTACATATCAATCACGCCAACGAAATCGATTCAATATTCAAAGATGCAATGAACAAACTGGCTGATGCGGGCGTGCATCTATTAAATCAAGGTGTACTGCTTAAAGGAGTGAATGATAATAAGTCGGCACTGATAGCCCTGAGCGAAGCGCTATTTGATGCGCGTATATTACCTTATTACCTGTTTTTATTAGATAAAGTACAAGGCGCCCAGCATTTTGATTTAACCGAGCAACGGGCGAAGGAGTTGATCCGGGAGATGAATATCGCATTGCCTGGTTATTTAGTACCGCGCTTAAGCAGGGAGATCGCAGGCCAGAAAAGCAAAACACTGAT
>JBATHQ010000508.1:0-1941 GCA_049667005.1 Psychromonas sp. | reverse complement strand
GGATTAAATTGCGAGATAAGTCGTTTTATTGGCTCCACCAGTGGTGTAAAAAGCATTGTTTAATTTATTAAAACAGATAAAAAATAATCACGGACAGCTTGGTGATGCACATGAGCTTGCTTCGAGCCAGGCTAATAACTGGAAATTAGCAACCATATTTACATCTCCAGTTTTATCCCTTGGCTCGCAAACGGGAAGAAGCGAGCGTTAATATTTTTACCAACTGAGGGGCTTTGAGCTACAAGGTAATTTCGCAATTGGAACTGTCAGTATGTTTTAGAATAATTATCTTTATTCATCACATTTCTGGTTTACAAAATAACATTCTGGTATTAACAGCGATAATTCTAAATCTAATTGAGCAAAGTATGGGGGGGCCCGACTTTGATGCTCTGTAAAGAATCGACAGTGATTTGACAACACTTTCTGAGTGAATTTATAGGGCACTCATATTGTTCGCCTAGGAAGCACAAGTGACGGGTTTTATGCACGCCGTGACATAATTGACAGAGAGATCCCGCTGCGAAACAGACCAACGCCATAAAAGTGGGTTAAAAGTGAAACCCTTTCTATCTAACGGCTCCAGACCGGCTTTTTTGGTCATGCCGGAAAGTTCGTCAGGAGTAATAAACTTACCCCAATCATGAGTGCCAATCGGCAGCCAGCGCATCACACGTTCAGCGCCGATAATTGCCACCATATAACTTTTAGGATTGCGATTGATAGTCGAACAGATCATCAATCCGCCAGGTTTTAATAATGCCGCGCAGGCATTAAGAAAGACCTGCGGATCAGCAACATGCTCTATCACTTCCATATTGAGGATCACATCAAACTGTTCACCCTCGTCCACCAAAGCCTCGGCCATGGTATGACGATAATCAATACTTAGCCCCGATTTCTCTGCGTGAATTTTCGCAACAGGAATATTCCGTGCAGCCGCATCCGCGCCGACCACCTCAGCACCGTGCCGTGCCATCGGTTCGCTTAACAGACCACCTCCGCAGCCGATATCAAGCAATCGCAAACCCTCTAAGGGTTTTAGACTATTGCGATCACGACCGAACTCGTCCGATATCTGAGCAACAATATATTCCAGCCGCGTAGAGTTGAGCATATGCAGGGGTTTAAATTTTCCTGTTGGATCCCACCACTCGGCGGACATCGCTTCAAATTTAGCAACTTCGGATTCATCAATCGTATTTCTGGAATGTGTTGCACCCATATTATCTACCTACCATTATTGTTAATTAACCTGATTAGGGATGAAAATATCACAGCTCAATATCGTCATCTTCATGCTGTTTTAATCTCATTCTCGATAAGATAACGCTTATTTTTAAAAACTATTTTTAACTTCCAGTGTTGCAACTAAAACATTACTGGAACGAGCGGATCTAATGTTTTTCCTTGAGCCGAGCTCAAGTTAATCATGAAAAAAAAACGTTTAAGCAGCTAACGTTATGGCGCTGTAAACCATTCTGGTGGCGCACGTTTAGTCCATTTTGCAAATTTACTTTTATCACCCCGATAAAAATTTCTATATGCCGATACCGGATCGTTAATCACTTTATAAGCATCCGGCATAGCCTGGGGAAAGGTTGTTAATCCAACGGATAAAAATGAATACTGAGATATCTGCGTTAGCACCGCTATAGATTTGTGATCTGCTTGTTTATCATATCGATACTTGTATTCTTTATTCAGCTCAAGGGTTAAATCTCTCAGCCACAAAAAATTATCAAAAGATGCTTCTGCCCATAATACCGAAGGATGATTTACATGGGTTGATTTATAAGGGGTTGAAAAACCTTTTTTATTTAATACGGTACAAAGTATTTGCACACTTTCCAGAATCATTTTAACGACGTGCTGATCACAATGATATTGTGCACATGTCTTAATATCATTATCCAGAATGAAAATATTCATTAAAGCCTC
>JBATHQ010000507.1:0-3076 GCA_049667005.1 Psychromonas sp. | reverse complement strand
TGCAGTTCGCCAGCATCTGTATAAGTAGTTGTATCTTCGAGCTGATAACCTTTGCGTAGCGCAAGCAGATCCGTTTCACTCAAAAACAAATTACTATCTTTTGCTGTTTGGTAAAGTTTCATTATCTCTCCTCGCCTGTTTTTAAATAAAGCATTTTAAATAAAGTCTAAAGTATCAGAGCTGCAATAACACCAAAGAAAGCGCTTTCTTTAGAGGTTTGTCACAGAAATTTTGCGTTTAGATCTTTATACTTCTATCCAGTGTTTAAGCAACTATCGTAGGGGGTTTACCCAACTCTCGACTGTTTTTTTCACTCAGCCTTTTGCACGTATTTTTTCGTGACGCGGCCAGTTTCTCCAGAGACGGTCGCGCTTTTTTCCTGTGAATGAGTTATCAGAAAATCCGACGAATCACATCATTATTTTCGATTGAACTGTCATCTCACTGACAATACAAGATAAGCAACCGATAGAGATTGCTCAGCTATCTCTGCTTAAACCAAGGTAGGGGAGGAAGTGTATTTTTGAAGGATACTGATTCAACATTTTGCTGATTTCACTCTGGCTGCGACACGACTTTTCATTACTCACGCTCTGCATGGGAATATTGCAGCCTAGCTTAGTGGAAACAAAGGGCAAGCAGAGCCCGTTCATAAGACTGAACTGGCGTAAATGACTTCAGGCCCCCAGCCCTCGCCTCTCTGGCCATTGTAGTAAACTCCAACGTTCAAATTTGTTCCTGACCAACTTGTCGTTCGAGTCTCCACTTGCTAAAGCGTTTGTTCATCACAACAAAAATGGAAGGGGGATATCGTAGACACATTATTTTGCTAAAGACTCAATGAAAACTATCCCAGTATTTTGCCGGAAAACGTATGTACGATTGCTTGGCTTTCCGGCGCATTGTTTTTAACGCTTTGCTATTCTACGCCATACATACTTACTGCTGTTGCTTCCCTAGCTCAGTACTGTAATGTGATTTGGCTTTTTTTGAACCCGCTCTTTCAGCCTCTTCTACTAACTTCTTAGCACGCGTAAGATTGCCCTCTTTTACCGCTTTGCTAATCTGCTCTAAGTAAAAGGTTTCAGTATCCGTTAATATTGTTGGGGTCTGGACAACGGTGGGCGTCCTAAACGTTGTTGTTTTATTTTGATTATTGCCTTCTGTAACCAACCTGTTATGGATAGCCTCCGCACTAAAAAACAGATTTTCAAAGCGGATATTAATCCTGCCGATTGGAGAATGTTTTGCGTAAAGTCTAGGGAACGCTAGCTCACTGACATCATTTCCCTTATTTAATTCGTATTCACGAGCAACATTAACAACTTCTGTTTTACCATTCAGTTCACTGTCTTTGCTGTAAACCAACATATAACGGATAGACTGCGCCTGTTCGCCGCTAAATGCTTTTTCGATGGAGAAAAAACTATTATCCTTAAATTGGGCATTATCAATGCGCGCGACTTCCTGAAGGTTTTCATCTAAAAAAGTGACACTCGGAACAAACACAGTACGCCCAGCCTTGCTTTCTAAAACAAAAGTAAAGCCGCTAATATTCTCGGGCAGAAATAAAGCGGCAACAAAAGAGTTGCCTTCAGGAAAATTCACAACGGGCGAGTCTGCTGTGATATCAATTCGATTATTATTTTCGAGCGATGCCATCTGAAATTGTAACTTATTAAGGGTAACGGGTTGTATCTGTGCTGATCTTAATTGCGCGCTAAGTTCAACTTCATTGGCAAATTGTGTATCCCCGGTTTTAAAAGAGTTAATAACAACATTGTCACTTGAAGAACAAGCAACCAGTAAACCTGCCAGTAGCACAAGAGATAACTTTTTCAATATTCTATCCTCTAAATGTAATAAAGGCGGCAATCTATTGATGGCCACCTTGGGTAATTAATCACTGACAATAACTCAGTGGCTTAGGCTATCGGCTTACCACCAAGCTTCAAACATTGCGCCGGCAATCAGCGGAGTCTCTGTCACTCCTGCATTTTTTTCTTCACCCGCGGTTACATAGAAACGTAACTGTGGACGAGCCCAAGTTACACCACCTACTGCAATGTTTTGCGAAAGTGTCACTTTCCATGCTTCATTGTTTTCTTGATTATCATCAAAATCAACCACTGAGTAACCCACGTCTAGCCATGTTGAATGGATATCATTCCATGCATACGTCGGACGAATAATGGCGTTGTAAGTAACACGATCATCAGCATCGGCAGCGGCATCAATATCATGGTAAGCAACTAAATACTCGATCCCGGCTTTATCGCTAAGACTATAGCTACCATCAACACTAAAGTAATCTGATGATTGACCATCAATTCGTCCCCAAGATAGGCTATTTTCTACATTATCAGCGTGGCGGTAGTAGAAGTTTTGCCCCCAGCCACTGAACTTAGTAACCACCAAGTAAGCATCGATATCTGTACTATCAGCAGAACTATCAGTAAAACCATAGTTTGCGATGATATCCAGCTTAACCTCATCGCCCAACTTGATATCACTCAATTTAGACGTCGCTGCAAAATCATGGCCGCTGCCACCATCGACAAAACCTAGCTCAAGATTAGCGAAACCAAGATTAACATCTTTAATACCAGCGCCTTGACCATCCTGTTGAGAAAGATAATAATCATTCAGGCCCTGTTGCATACGAGAATGGAACACTTTACCCGCCCAGATATAAGCATCAGGTTGCGATTCAAACACATTAGAAGCCCCAGCCCAGGCTTGCTTAAGAGCGAGACTCCCCCACTCCTCTACCATCATGCCCACATCCCATTTAGTGCCGTTTTCAGGTTCAAAATTCTTAACGAATGCCCACTCGCCACCATTGCCTTCATTACCTAAGCGGCCCGCCGCATTACCGGTTTGCCCGTCAGCACTAATAGTTGTATTACCATCGGCTTCATAGGATGTACCCCAACGAGCATAACCGTGATACTCAAAAGAGTCATCTGCACTGGCTATCTGTGGTGCAGCCATACCAGCTGCCAATGCGCATGCTAAGGTTAGTTTTGATAATTTCATTATAACTCCATATATAGTTAGTATTTTCAAATTGAAC
>JBATHQ010000506.1:0-2185 GCA_049667005.1 Psychromonas sp. | reverse complement strand
CTATTACTCTGCACATTCATTTTCAAGTTAATCTTTTATTACTTTTTTTAAAAACGATAAGGACAAGCAATGAAAACCTTCACTTCTCTATTATTTACCGGACTCTTACTGCTCAGCACACAAGCATTTGCCAATCTGTTAACGGTTGAAGATGCTTACGTCCGAGCGACACCCCCGAACAGCAAAAACAGTGCAGCCTTTATGGTGATCAAAAACACCGATATAAAAGAGGTCAAACTGATTGCAGCCAAGAGCGATATCGCGGATCGCGTAGAACTGCATACCCATATCAACGAAGACGGCATGATGAAAATGCGTCAGGTTGCAGAGATAATTATTAAAGCGGAAGATGCAGTTTTATTACAGCCGGGCGGTTACCATGTAATGTTTCTTAATTTGAAACAACCGCTTAAAGAGGGCCAGTCCGTTGCTATCTCGTTATATTTCGATAATGGTGAGCAGATCGACATTAAGGCGCCTATCAAAAAAATAGGTATGCATAAATAGGCTGACGGCTGACAACGAATAAAAACATAAACTAGGAGTAATAATGAAAAAACAGATATGTACGGTTATGATTGCAGGCGCTATGTGCATGCCGGCGATCGCCGCTGTCGATGTTTACGCGGGAATTGATTACCGCACCACAGACACTCACCAGTCATATTCAGACTTGGGAAACGATCTTGAAGAAAGCAATAATTTATCGGGTTACCTTGCCTTTGAGCATTTTATTCCTATGGTACCCAATGCAAAGCTGAGATATTCAGACTTAAGTAGCGAAACAACGGCAGACTCGACGCAAATAGACAGCTCGGTAAGCAATGCTATTTTGTATTATCAACTATTTGAGAATCACCTGTTTGATTTTAATTTAGGTCTGGCTTATACACGTCTGGACAGTGATTTTCAGAATATCTCGGCAGACCTGGCGCAAGCCTATTTTGCGGCGAAATTTTTTGTTCCTGCTACCGGTATAAGTGCCTTTACAGAAATCATTAGCGGATCACTGAACAACGATACAGCAAATGATATCGAACTCGGTCTGGCTTATACCTTTAACCCTGATTCAATTGTTAATATCGCAGTCCGTGCGGGTTATCGTTTGCAGGATTTCACTGTTGATGACGCAGAACAGGAAAACAAAGGCCTGTTTGCCGGCATGGAAGTGCATTTCTAAGAGTCAACGGCTGTCGGCTCTCCGCTGACAGCTAACAACACTACCAACTACCAACTACCAACTAACAACTAATAACTACCAACTAACAACTAACAACTGACAACTAACAACTGACAACCGACAGCCTCATATCTCTTTCTTAAATTCTATTTAGTTATAAAAAATCATTTTTTATTCTTTTGGTCTTCCCAGTACAGCCCGTAATATGCTCACATCTTAATAGAATGATGGGAATATCAGCATGGCTTTAAAAAACATCTCGGCCTTAACTTCTCCTTTAACTGAGCAGCAACTCTCCAAACTGCAGCAAGCTATAGCCGATTTTACGCCTGTTCAGACAGCTTGGGTAAGTGGCTACCTTGCAGGCGTTAGCCATACTCCTGCAGCAGCGGTTGTAGAGACAGCCGTTAGTTCAGGACAGCACCTGACCATCTTATTCGGCTCACAAACCGGTAACAGTAAAGGCGTTGCCGAGCAGTTAGCGCAACTGGCAGGCACTAAAGGGATAACCCATACTTTAGTTTCTATGGCCGATTACAAAGTAAAAAACATTAAAGATGAAAGCCATGTTGTTATTGTCACCAGCACCAATGGTGAAGGCGAAGCACCTGATGACGCCATTGACCTGCATGCTTTTTTAGCCAGCAAAAAAGCGCCCAAATTAGATAACTTAAAATTTGCTGTATTAGGGCTTGGCGATTCAAGTTATGAATTCTTCTGCCAAACCGGTAAAGATTTTGACCAGCGTTTAACCGCCCTTGGCGCAACCGCCATTGTCGAGCGTTTAGATGCCGATGTTGATTATGAAACAGTGACCGGCGAATGGTTTGAAAAAGCCTTAAGCAAAGTTGAAGAAACACTTGAAAAAGGTGGTTTCGTCGCGGCTTCTCAGCCGCTAGCCGGCAACACGCATACGGCGAATAAATATGATAAGCAGAATCCGTTTACGGCAACCCTGCTAACCCAGCAGAAAATTACCGGCGCTCGTTCTGCTAAAGATGTCCG
>JBATHQ010000505.1:0-1625 GCA_049667005.1 Psychromonas sp. | reverse complement strand
GCAAGGCTTAGTATTATCGATTTAGAGGGTGGTGCGCAGCCCATCTATAATGAAGATAAAACTGTACTGACGGTATTTAACGGGGAAATTTTTAATTATATTGAATTGCGTAACAGCCTGATTTCACGTGGCCACTTTTTTTATACTCAAACAGATACCGAAGTCATTGTTCACCTTTACGAAGAATATGGAGAAAATTTTGTTGCGCAATTAAATGGGCAGTTTGCCATCGCAATTTGGGATATTAAACTTCAGAAACTTATTCTTATTCGTGATCGAGTGGGTATCTTACCTCTTTTTTATACTACCCATAATGGCGATTTGTTATTCGCATCTGAAGTAAAAGCCATTCTTGCCGCGCACCCAGCTACACCAGCACTCAATCCAGCTTCCTTAGATCAGCTAATGACATTTTGGGCACCTGTTTCTCCCGCCACAATGTTTCAAGATATTTTAGAATTATCTCCCGGAAAGATGCTGATCGCTTGTAATGGCAAGATTTCGACTCATCATTATTGGGACTGGCATTTCCCGCAACCAAATGAATTTCGCAGCGGCTCTGAATCACAGCTGCGCGATGAAATGTTGGCTCTGTTAATTGACGCCACGCAAATTCGACTGCGCGCGGACGTCCCCGTCGGAGCTTATCTGTCTGGCGGATTAGATTCATCAAGCTTGGTTGCCTTGATCCATCATTTTAGCGACGCACCTTTACGCACATTTTCCATCGGTTTTGATAATAATTCATTCGATGAAAGTACCTACCAACAGCAGATGATCAAAGAGATTAATGCTAATAATAGTCATCTCAATTGTCGTGATAGTGATATTGCCGATCACTTCGTAGATACTATTTGGCATACGGAATCACCAGTATTACGTACAGCTCCGGTGCCCATGAAATTATTATCTAATTTGGTCCGCAGTGAAGGCTATAAAGTAGTGCTTAGCGGAGAAGGGGCGGATGAAGTGCTGGGTGGATACGATATTTTCAAAGAGAGCAAATTAAGGCAGTTTTGGGCGAAACAGCCCTCTTCTGTAGCAAGACCAAAGCTCCTTAAGCGCTTATACCCTTATCTGGATGTTTCACCCGGTCGCGCACAGGTGTACCTGCAAAATTTTTACGGTGTTGATCTTAATGAAACGGGTAAACCTTTTTTCAGTCATATTCCCCGTTGGATCACGACAGCAAAATGTAAAAACTTCTTTAGCACCTCTTTTAAAGAGCAACTGCTAAATAACGCGGAAGATATTTTGGCGGATCATTTATCACCTAATTTGAAAGACTGGCATCACTTTAACCGTGCCCAGTACATTGAGGCAAAAACCTTAATGGCGGGATACCTGCTCTGCTCACAGGGAGATCGTATGTTGATGGCAAATTCAGTCGAAGGACGTTTCCCCTTCCTAGACCACCGCGTCATTGAATTTGCGAATCAGCTTCATCCAAACATAAAAATGAAAGTTCTCAATGAAAAATACCTACTCAAAAAAGCGGTTGCGAAATATGTGCCGAAAAGCATAGTGCAACGACATAAACAACCCTACCGCGCCCCGGATATAGACGCATTTTTTTCAGGTAAAACACCGGATTTCGTTTATGAATTACTCAGTGAGGCTTGTAT
>JBATHQ010000504.1:0-2250 GCA_049667005.1 Psychromonas sp. | reverse complement strand
AATAATTTATGGAATAAAGGCGGGCTAATGTACCCGATGCCAATTCGATAAATACTGTTTAGGGGGCTTTGCCCCCTTTTAAAAGGCCTGTCTAATTATGAATAAATCTCAACTTCCCCCAACCACTCCCGGTTTATTAAACAGCCCCAAAAATCGCGCCATTCTTTTCCAGGTTGTTGCGCTGTTGGCTGTGATTGCCTGTGCATTCTATTTTTCCAATAATATGTTCGACAATATCGCAAAAAGAGGTATCAGCACGGGTTTTTCATTTTTAAATGAAACGGCAGGGTTTGGCATTAGCCAATCGCTGATCCCCTACGATGATACCAGTTCGACTTTTTTAGATGTTTTTATTATCGGAATACTTAATACCTTATTAGTCGGCGTACTCGGCATTTTCTTTGCCTCAGTATTGGGTTTATTAATTGGTGTAGGCCGGTTATCGACTAATTTTTTAGTGGCTAAGCTCTCCCTAGTTTATATTGAAACCTTCCGTAACATTCCGATTTTACTGCAAATTTTATTCTGGTATAACGTTGTGCTCGCCGCATTACCCAGTCCGCGTCAGAGTTTTAGTTATTTTGAAGCCGTTTTTATCAATAATCGCGGTTTAATCGTCCCTGAACCTATTTTCCAGTCAGGAAGTATATTTTTCCTGATTGCTTTTGTGCTTGCCTGTATAGCGGTTGTCTTCTTAAGCAGATGGGCAAAAAAACGCCATGACGAAACAGGTGAAGAGTTCCCGGTGGTAATAGTATCACTGGCTATATTGATTATATCTCCTGTGTTTGTCTATTTTATCAGCGGCCAGCCTATAACTGCAGAATATCCAGCTTTACAAGGTTTTAACTTTAAAGGTGGGTTAACTATTATTCCGGAGTTATTAGCTCTTACATTCGCATTAAGCATCTATACAGCAACTTACATTGCAGAAGCGGTACGTGCAGGTATTGAAGCCGTCCCCTCAGGGCAAAAAGAAGCAGCAAAATCACTGGGTTTAAAAGAGCACGTAATTTTACGCAAAGTGGTTTTACCGCAAGCATTGCGGGTCATTATTCCACCGGTTATTAATCAATATCTCAACTTGGTAAAGAACTCTTCATTAGCCACGGCAATTGGTTACCCCGAAATAGTAACGCTATTTTCAGGCACAACCCTTAATCAAGTGGGTCAAGCTATTGAAATTATTTTAATGACCATGGCTGTTTACCTGACCTTCAGTATCGTTATCTCTGTACTGTTAAATTGGGTCAATGCAAGAATGGAAATCAAAGGACGATAATATGGCTGTTTATACCTTTAAAGAAGCCAAACCAGCACCTTCAACAAGTAAAGGTGTTGTATTCTGGTTACGTGAGAATCTGTTCTCCAATATTAGCAATAGCCTGTTAACCCTATTAGGCATTTACATTATTTATATTATTATTCCGCCGTTACTGGACTGGATGATATTTGATGCCACCTGGAGCGGTACAAAAGAGGAGATTGTTAAAGGAGGAGCAAGATGGATTTTTATCATCGAAAAATTTGACCAGTTTATGTATGGCTTTTACCCGAAAGCCCTGCACTGGCGTCCTAATCTGGTTGCATTTCTGTCAGTCGTTTTCTTATTAGCCTTGAAATTAACGCCTAATCTTAAGGTTAAAATCGGCTTAATACTCATCTACCCTATTATCTGCTTTGTCCTTATTTATGGAGGATTGGGTCTGGAAGTTGTACCGACTGATAAATGGGGTGGGTTAATGCTGACCATACTGGTTGCTGCAGTGGGGATTATCGCATCCTTTCCAATCGGTATTGTACTCGCATTGGGCCGTCAATCAGACATGCCTATTTTAAAAACATTATGTGTCGGTTTTATCGAGTTTATCCGTGGCGTGCCGCTGATCACCATCTTATTTATGGCGTCAGTAATATTGCCGCTGTTTTTCAGTGACGGCATTGATTTCGATAAATTGTTACGCGCACTTATTGGTAACACCCTGTTCCAGGCGGCCTACATTGCAGAGGTTATTCGAGGCGGTTTGCAGGCTATTCCTAAGGGACAATACGAAGCGAGTGAATCTCTGGGTTTGAGTTACTGGCAAGGCATGATTCTGATTATTTTGCCGCAGGCATTAAAAATATCAATTCCCAATTTAGTGGGCTCGTTTATTTCATTATTTAAAGATACAACGCTGGTATTAATCATTGGTTTGTTTGATGTTTTAGCGATGGTGACACTGACTAACAGTGATTCAAACTGGCTCG
>JBATHQ010000503.1:0-1941 GCA_049667005.1 Psychromonas sp. | reverse complement strand
GCTATGGGTATTGAGGATGGCGAGGGGGGGATATTTGCTATTGATGGTGTGATGCATACTTCGATGGGCGTCATTATTCGGTGCGCGGAGCACACCATTTGTAACCAACTTTATTAATTCGTAGTTTTGTCGGGAAGTGAGAAATTTGTCAGGAACAAACTGAACGTTGGAGTTCACGACAATGGCCTAAAAGCCGAAGGACAAAATGCTCGTAGTAATCTCCCCGCCTCCCAACTCACCGAAAAAGAATCTGCAAGTGGTTTTGCTATTAAATATATTTACCAAGCTGCGTAGGCAGATCGTTTAAAATCGCAATGGGGTTATAACGCGATAGTATCGTTTCACAATGCACACCATAATTGACTCCGATACAGTCAATATTAGCATTATTGGCCATTTCCAAATCAAATGACGAATCACCAATCATCAGCGCTTGTTCAGCTTTGATATCAAGCTCGGTGAGAATGTTATGCAGCATTAAAGGATGAGGTTTAGAAAACGCCTCATCGGCACAATAGGTAACAGCAAAAAAATCGCTCAAATCATGCTCTTCAAGCAGGCGATTCAATCCATTGCGTCCCTTTCCTGTGGCAACCGCAAGGATATACCCCTGCTCTTTTAATATTTTTAACCACGCTTTAATACCCGGATAAAACGGTGTTTGCTGATCATTTAAACTGGAGTATTGCTGGCGATAGGCGTCGACCAATTGTTTTTGCTGAAGCGCAGAGATACTCGGATAAAGTGTAGACATCGCTTTATCTAAACTAAGACCGATAATATCGCGAATTGATTGCGCTGATAGAACAGGTAAATCGTTGAGTTTTGCCGCCTGTGTAACACAGGCAACTATTTTATCGAGAGAGTCCATTAAAGTACCATCCCAATCGAAGATAATAAGGGAGTATTTATTATTTCCAGGATTGATACCATCGAGTTTACTTAAATGCGTCATGTAGTTTCCGTGCAGTCGTTATTTTGAGTTCAAGATACTTAAAGTCAGACAATTCGGCAAGTAGCTTATGCCGCTCCTTTAATTAACCTGAGCTCGGGATAAGCAGTGAACACTGCACTCCGTCATTCCCGCAGTCTTTTGGCGGGAATCTCAGTGAATGAAATAGATACTTAGCTAAAATCACATCGACACACATTATTAATCCGTGGTTTTGATCTTGCCTTTGGGGCGCGGAGCGAATCAGACGCCAGTCTGTGGTCATGAGCGGAGAAGCTCTGCGACTCCTTTTTTTAGTCCGCTTATGCGCTTTGCGCATCCATCTTTTATTCGCATAAAAAATGTAAATCAAAAGATGCGGACTGAAGGCCGCGCCCCATAGAGGTATGCAACACACCGTTATCCTCGAATACCGTCATTCCCGCAGTCTTTTGGCGGGAATCTCAGTGAATGAAATAGATACTTAGCTAAAATTAGCCTTATCTCATCAAGATCTTCGATTAAAACACCTCGATGACATAATTGAAGCGCAAGCACACCCTACGGTTGGCCGAATTCTCTTTATAGACCGATCACAAACGGGGCACAAAGCCCCTACCATTAATTTTTCTGCAGTTTTTCTAATAAAATACTAAGTTCAGGGCAAATCGGCGCACTCACTGTCATCTGTTTTTCTAAAACAGGATGGAAAAAAGTGATATGCGCTGCATGTAAAAACAGGCGGTTTAAGCCTAATGCCTGCATCTCTTTGCTAAATGCCTCATTTCCATAACGATCATCGCAGGCAATATTATGGCCTTTACATGCGGTATGGACGCGTATTTGATGAGTCCTTCCCGTAATAGGAGATGCTTCCAGTAAGGTAGCGCCTTGATAACGTTGCAATATCTTAAAACGTGTTTCAGATGCCTTGCCTAATGGACTTACTTTTACAATAGAATCCTGCTCATTTTTCAGTAACGGCTCGCTAACAATGCGCCATTTTTTAT
>JBATHQ010000502.1:0-7824 GCA_049667005.1 Psychromonas sp. | reverse complement strand
CTTTGTATCCTGACACTTATTTTCATACTCATTTGTCTGAAAACAAAAATGAGATAGCCTGGGTCAAAAAACTTTTCCCTGAGCGCAAAGGTTACTTTGATATCTACGAACATTATGGTTTGGCCGGGGATAAATCAATATTCGCCCACGCTATTCATCTAAGCGAGCAGGAATGGTCTGCACTTGCCCGCACAAACTCGGTGATCGCATTTTGTCCTACCTCTAATCTATTTCTCGGCAGTGGATTATTTAATTTAACAAAAGCACAGCAGCATAACATTCGCGTTGGACTCGGCACTGATATTGGTGCGGGAACCAGCTTTTCGCAGATACAGTCACTGCATGAAGCCTACAAAATTATGCAGTTGCAGGGGAAAACACTCTCCGTCTTTACAGGGTTATATTTAGCCACCTTAGGCGGTGCGGAGGCGCTGAGTATTGCAGATAAGGTGGGTAGCTTCGAAACCGGCAAAGAGGCTGACTTTGTGCTGCTGAACTGGGCGGTGACCGATCTGCAAAAACTACGTTATCAATATTCCACCACGCTGGAGGACAGGTTATTTGCACTGATCATCTTAGGTGATGAACGCAATATCGAATCGACCTATATTGCCGGAGAGCTGGCTTATCCGGTGAAGAAGTAACCTTATCTGCTCAGCAGAGCCTGTTTAGCTTACAAAATTACTTATCCAGATACTCTATTTTATTCACAAACCACTCTTTTGCTCCATTGGGTGTCTGCACAATAAAATCATCATCCACCTGTTTTTTTAACATCGCGCGTGCCATCGGCGAGTCGATAGAAACATAATTTTTAGTATCATAAATTTCATCCGGACCGACTATCTTGAAAGTGAGCACCTCGCCCTGCTCGTTTTCAATTTCAACACTCGCACCAAAAAAGACTTTCCCCTCCTGCTGCGGGGAGTAATCGATAACATTAAGCTCCTCCAAACGTTTGCGAAGGTAACGCACCCGGCTATCAATCTGCCTTAAAATACGTTTATTAAAGGTGTAATCTGCATTTTCCGATCTGTCGCCCAGGCTGGCAGCCCAGTTTACTATCGCGGTTATCTTGGGTCTTTTATCCTTCCATAAATAATCATGTTCTTCCTGCAGTTTTTTATAACCGGCTCGTGTTATCAGCTTACTTTTCACCACTTTTTTCCATTCAAAAGTTAATCGCTTAAACAAAAGAGCTGCAGAGAGCTAAAACCAAAGGCCAAAAAACTGCGCTTTAATGCGTTAAATTCGCCACCCTGCTCATTAAAGGCTTTTGTAAAATAAGCCTGGTGATTATTTTCTCTCGACATAACAGTGGGTTGACCAAGCAGTTTCGCAACACGTTGGGCAATGGCATTACCCGAGTCCACTAAGTTAATTTTATTTTGGAAACAGCGGGCTATCTCCTCTTTGAGTAAGGGGAAATGGGTACAGCCTAATACGATGGTATCCGGCACTTTTTCCAGACTCAGCCAGGGTGCGAATACGGCTTCAATATCCGCCTGGCTGATCGCCTTACCATACAGTTTGAACTCGGCAAGTTTTACTAATTGGGTTGAGCCTATTTTTAACACTTGTTTACCTGCTGCAAACTCTTTAATAAGTTGAGCGGTATAAGGACGATCAATGGTCGCGGGAGTGGCCAGCAAACCAATAATGCCGTTTTTTGTTAGTAATGCGGCGGGTTTTATTGCCGGCACTACGCCAACAATAGGAATAGAAAAGTGCTCACGCAAAAACGGTAATGCAATGGTGCTGGCAGTATTGCAGGCAATCACAATCAAATCGATTTTATGGGTCTCTATAAATGTACCCAGTAAATGCTTTAAACGCTGAATTATAAAATCCGCCTGTAATTCTCCATAGGGAAAATAAGCATTATCAAACAGATAAAAGTATTGCTGGGCGGGCGATTTATTTATCACTTGCTCAAAGACAGATAACCCCCCCACACCAGAGTCAAATATAAGCACATTTTTTACTGACATTGTTGATCCATTTTAGTTTTTTTGGCCAATATATTTTAACCTGTAATGCAGCAATTAAGAAATAAAATGAATTTATCTGGTCAAGCAGCAAGCGCTACTTTAAAATTCGCCCTTTATTTCTCCAACTCAAAGGTTAAAAATGAGTCTGCAATTTGTTGATCCGGAAAATTATGAAGCGTTGTTAGATGCTAAAAAAGAGCAGTTTAACGCACAATTTGCCTCCTTTAACCCACCCTCTTTGGAATGTTTTGCTTCACCTAAGCTGCATTACCGCATGCGCGCTGAGTTCCGTGTATGGCATGATGGTGATGATCTTTATTACATTATGTTTGATAAAGAGACGAAACAAAAAATCCGCGTTGATCAATTTCCACCGGCAAGTGAGCTAATCAATCAGTTAATGCCGTTGTTAATCGAATTATTAAAATCCTCACCGCTGCTGCGTTTTAAACTCTTCCAGATTGATTTTTTATCTAGCTTAAGCGGTCAGGTCGTGGTCAGCCTGCTTTATCATAAACAACTGGACGATCTCTGGCTAGCTGAAATAAACCGTATTAAATCAATACTATCAGAACAGTTTAATATTAACTTCATCGGTCGCGCTAAAAAACAAAAAATATTAGTGGATTTAGATTATGTCGTTGAAGCGTTACAGGTCGATGGTAATAAACTTATTTATCAGCAAATTGAAAACAGCTTTACCCAACCGAATGCCAAAGTCTCTGAGAAGATGCTGGATTGGGCCATTGACTGCACACGCGATAGTCAAGGTGATCTACTGGAACTGTATTGCGGTAATGGCAACTTCTCATTGGCACTGGCGAAAAACTTTAATAAAGTCTTAGCCACTGAAATAGCGAAACCTTCCGTCCACTCGGCGCAGTTTAATATTGCTGAAAATAAGATAGATAATGTCACTATTATTCGCATGTCTGCGGAGGAGTTTACTCAGGCAATCAATGGCGAGCGTGAATTTAACCGTTTAGAAGGTATTAATTTAAGCGATTACCAATGCAATACTATTTTTGTTGATCCGCCAAGATCCGGTCTTGATGATGAAACTGTAAAGATGGTGCAAAACTACGATAATATTTTATATATCAGCTGCAATCCTGACACACTATGCGATAATCTTGCGGTATTTACTCAGACCCATCAAATAAAACGTTTTGCGCTGTTCGACCAATTCCCCTATACCCATCACACTGAAGCGGGTATCTATCTGGTTAAGCGCTAATTTTTTAGCTTTTAACTCCCCAGACTAAAGCGCTTTAAGGCGCTTTTTTCTGCTCGGCTTTAATATAGGAGCCGATAACGGTCACCGGATGCTGCTTCATTATCTGCTGCAGTGCCCGGTTGACATGGGGATCCTCCTGATGCCCGTCAATGTCGATAAAGAAGTGATATTTACCGAAATCAGATTTGGTCGGGCGCGACATAATCGAGGTAAGATTGACTTTCTGCTCGGCAAAGGCATTAACAATATTCCCCAAAACACCGGGGGAATCATTTTCATTTTTAACCACCACACTGGTTTTATATTGCTGATCAGCCAAACGCGCTTGCGGTTTATCGGTTAAGACCAGAAACCGTGTTTGATTATTTTCATAATTGGTAACATTTTCTTTAATAAGCGTCTGTTTTTCAGCCATCTTTAAAGCATGCTTGGGAATGATCGCCCCGCCCCCCTGACCATGCTTTTGTGCCAGCAATAAAGATTCGATATTACTTTGGGTATTATGGACTTTGATATTTTCCAGACGATCAATAAATTCAGAGCACTGCCCGTGGGCAACAAACTGCACATAAAGATCGGTCAATTCGGAGAGTTCCGTGCAGCTACCAACAAAAGCAAACTGAATCGGTAATAAAATTTCGGAAATAACCACTAACTTGGTATCGAGAAGATGATCTAATACCACCTGAACATAACCTTCCGACAGGTTTTCTATCGGCAGCACCCCCATTTCACACTCTTTGCCTATTGCAGCAAAAGTTTCAGAAAGGCTGGAATAATACTGAATTTGATAGGCATTATCTTGGCTTTCCAGGTATTGCTTGGTTGCCAAATCAGAGAATGTTTCCTGGGGACCAAGAGTAGCAATTTTAGGCATGGGACACCGGTTAATAACGAATAGAGAGCATATTGATGAGAAGAGCTTGTAGCGTACAGCTTGGAGCTAATAAAAAAGGTGAGCATAATGCTCACCTTAATATTTGTTATGCCAAATCCATATTCGCTTGTAACTTTTTAATGGCATTTTCTTCCAGCTGGCGAACGCGCTCTGCTGAAATTTTATAGCGAGCCGCTAAATCATGCAGTGTGGCCTTAGGCTCACTTAACCAACGTGAGTTAATAATATCCTGGCTGCGCTCATCAAGTGATGAAAGTGCCGCATAAAGCTTATTTTTCACGTGTTTTTGAGTGTTCTCGGCTTCGACCACCAAAGATACATCAGCACTTTTATCTTCAAGGTATTGCACAGGAGCAAAAGTGCTTTCATCATCATCGCTGTCACTTAAATCAAAAGATTGATCCTGTGCATTTAAGCGAGACTCCATCTCCAGTACATCTTTGGTACTGACATTTAAATTTTCGGCTACGATTGCAACTTCTTCATGGCTAAACCAACCAAGACGTTTTTTGGCCTTGCGCAGATTAAAAAACAGTTTGCGTTGTGCCTTAGTGGTGGCAATTTTGACCATCCGCCAGTTACGAATAACGTATTCATGAATTTCCGCTTTTATCCAATGTACAGCAAAGGAAACCAGACGCACGCCCATCGACGGATCAAAGCGTTTAACGGCTTTCATTAAACCAACATTGCCTTCCTGGATTAAATCAGACTGCGCTAAACCGTACCCCCCGTAACTTTTCGCTATGTAGACGACAAAACGTAGGTGTGACATGACTAATTTTTTTGCGGCTTCCAAATCACCTTCATGAAATAAACGTTCAGCAAGTTCCTTCTCTTCCTCTGCGCTTAGCATCGCGAATTGATTGACCGACTGAATATAAGCTCCAATACTGCCTTGCGGAACTAAACTCATTGAATTGATTGTATTATTCATCTTTCACCTTAATAATTTACTACTAATGCCCAGCACATGAAAGGTTATGCGCTAATTTGATGTAAATATCAAACTATTATATTTACATCATATGGATGGCTAAAATCAACCTCTATTATATATGACAAAGAAAATTTTTGTAAAAAATATTTATTAACTCACCGTTAATCGTTTGTCAATATAATAGCCTAAAATGTGATCTAAATAAGAAAATACAGGTAAAAAAAAGAGATCAAACAAGATCTCTTCTATTTTTTCAGTGGAGACAGGTTGAATAGAACGCCTATTTAGGTTCAATTTTGACCAGGTATTGTTTCACTGATATATAAGAAGCAATAAATCCCAGAAATGTCGCCAGGCCAATCAAAATAAAGATCTCGTCCATATTCAACATCAAAATTTCAAATTGCATCTGATATAACCCAACCAGATTCATGACCCCTGACTGCAGCCACTGCACCATGATAACAGTCAGCAGCAAAGCGATTAATCCACCTAAGAAACCATACCAGGCACCGATATATAAAAACGGACGCTGAATAAAGCTATTTGTTGCGCCAACTAATTTTAAAACTTCAATGGCTGGCCGTTCATTCAATATATTTAAGCGGATGGTATTACTGACAATTAATAATACTGCAAGCAGTAATAAAATGGCCAGAGCGAAGACAATATCGACAACAAGCGTTAATATCGCCTGAAGTTTCTCGATTAAGTCTGTATCTACTCTAACCAAATCAACGTCTGATTCCCGCTGTAATTTGGCAACCAATAATTTACTGCCCGCTGCATTGCGAACCTTATCTTTAGGTATAACCACCAAGACACCGGGTAATGGATTTTCATCAAGATAGTTAAGCGCTTTGGAAAAACCGGACATCTCTTTAAACTCTTCCAGAGCCTGATGACTGGTAATGTAAGTTACGGTTTCAATATCGTCATATAAACCCAGTTTATTAATCAGCACCTCTATCCGCTTATCAGAGAGACCTTTTTTCAAAAACAAACTAATTTCTGAAGCGCCATCGAGCTGCCCGTTTATACGTTCAACATTTTTATACGCTACCTGAAAAACACTGGGTAATGATAATGCCAGGCCTAACACCAGAATGGTCATTAAGGTTGAAAAAGGGGTTTTCCACAACTCAGCAAAACTGCCAAAAAGCTGATGTATATGCTGATTGATAGCGGCTGAAACACGTCCAAAAAATGAAACTTTTGTAATACGTGGAGAGCCGGATAATACTTTATTTGCTTGTGCTTGCTTAGCCATTGCGTTGCCTCAGTAATCCGTCATTGATCATTTCACCGTTTTTAAGGGTTAATGTGCGATAGCGCATTTTTGCAATCAATCCCAAGTCGTGAGTAGCAATTAAGACCGACATACCATATTCATTAAGAGATTCAAATAAGCTTAAAATTTCTAATGATAATTTGGGATCTAAATTCCCCGTAGGTTCATCCGCAAGTAATAGAGGGGGCTGATTAATAATGGCTCTTGCAATGCCAACACGTTGTTGTTCGCCACCGGAGAGGTTAATCGGAAAACTATCCTCTTTTCCTAATAACCCCACTTTCTCAAGTGCCGCTAAACTACGACGTTTAATTTCGTAACGACTGTACCCTTCGATTAACAGCGGCAAACCAACATTTTCTAATACCGTGCGATTCATTAACAAGCGATGATCCTGGAAGATCATGCCGATATGACGGCGTAGATAAGGAATGTTATTGCCTTTTATATTGCTGATATCATTACCATTTAAAACAATACGTCCGGTGGTGGGTCTCTCCATTAGACTGACTAATTTCAACAAGGTGCTCTTTCCTGACCCGGAATGCCCCGTTAAAAACGCCATTTCGCCCTGCTTTAAATGAAAATCTACCTGATTAAGTGCGCTGAAATCTCCGGCATACACTTTATTGACCTCTTCAAATAAAATCATAATTAGTTATCACCTTGTTCAGGCTCTTCCTCTTTAGAGAAAAGAGCATCAATAAACTCCCTGGCATTAAATTCTCTTAAATCGTCGATCCCTTCTCCTGTTCCGATATAACGAATAGGCAGTTTAAACTTATCGGCAATGGAAAAAATAACACCGCCTTTTGCTGTGCCGTCTAGTTTTGTTAGTGTAATACCTGTAATACCAACACTTTGGTTAAATAACTCAGCCTGACTGATGGCATTTTGACCGGTACTAGCATCAATGGTAAGCATAATTTCGTGAGGAGCACTCGGGTCTTTTTTACGCATAATGCGAACCACTTTGCTTAACTCATCCATCAGGTGATTTTTATTTTGTAAACGACCGGCAGTATCCGCTATTAACACATCAATCCCACGCGCTTTGGCTGAATCCATTGCATCAAACAAAACCGATGCACTATCAGAGCCTGTTTGCTGTGCAATAACAGGAATATTATTTCTCTCACCCCATACCTGCAATTGTTCAACAGCGGCCGCGCGGAAGGTATCACCTGCGGCTAACATCACTGATTTTCCCTGTTGTTGATATTTTTTAGCCAATTTTCCGATAGTCGTGGTTTTACCTACGCCATTCACCCCTACCATTAAGATCACAAAGGGGGATTTTGTTTCATCTATCCGCAGAGGCTGTTCAACTTCATGCAGGATTTGCGAAAGATCTGCTTTTAACAGCGTATATAATGCTTCTGCATCTTTGAGTTGTTTACGATCCGCTTGCGCTGTTAATTTGTCAATAATTTTTAATGTCGTGTCAACACCAATATCCGCAAGAAT
>JBATHQ010000501.1:0-1949 GCA_049667005.1 Psychromonas sp. | reverse complement strand
CATGTTTTTTTTAATTTACCTTTTGCAACACGCTTATTACTGCAGTCTTTGCAATCTATCCCTGATGAGCATCATAAACTGTCCACGCATCTTGGTATCAGCCATTGGAATAAATTTAAACTTGTTGAATGGCCTTGTTTACGGCAACAGTTAGTCCATGTTTGCGGATTGGTTTTTATGCTTTGTTTTACCAGTTTTGCAACGGTAATGGCATTAGGAGGCGGACCAAAAGCCACCACCATCGAGCTGGCTATTTATCAGGCCATTAAGTTTGATTTTGATTTACAATCAGGGGCGCTGTTGGCGTTATGGCAGATAGTACTGTGCGGAACCCTGACCATGGTGATCCAGCGTTTTTCCAGACCCATTCCAGTCACCGTCAGCGCCAGTAAAGCGAATTTATATCTATTTAGTGATAATAGCGGTGCAAAAATTTGGGATTTTGTCTGGATAAGCCTGGCGCTTGTGTTGGTGGTGCCACCTTTAATGATGGTGGTGATCAATGGCATTAATGCACAATTTATAAAGGTTATTACTGCTCCTGCATTTTGGAGCGCGCTGCTCAATTCATTAACTGTCGCTATTTTTGCTGCGGTGCTTGCCCTGTTTGGCGGATTTTTTATGCTGATTACCAGCCGTTCATGGCGTTTAATCGGCCTGCACTTTAAGGCGGATAAGCTGGAGTTAATTGCTACTATCATCTTAGTAACACCAGGCCTGGTGATCAGCACCGGTGTTTTTCTGCTATTGCGAAATATCACCGATATATTCAGCATGGCGATTGTGATCGTGATTGCAGTGAATGCGTTGATGGCGTTGCCTTATGTCATTAAAACACTTGCTCAACCGATGCTGCAGATAGCCCAGCAATATGACCAGTTATGTGCAAGTTTAGGCATGTTCGGGTGGTCACGCTTTTACCTGATTGAGTGGCGCGCGATTAAACGTCCCATTGTGCAGGCTTTTTCCATTAGTTTTGTTTTATCGATGGGGGACTTAAGTGCGATAGCGTTATTCGGCAGTCAAGATTTCAGAACATTGCCGTTGTACCTATTGCAATTACTCGGTAGTTATCAGATGGATGCCGCCGCCGTTGTTTCACTGTTTTTGTTAATATTTAGTATTGCTATTTTTAGCAGTATCGAAAATATCACCAGTAAAAATAGTCAAGGTTAACCTTTTAAAAAACAATCGCAGAGAATAAAGATGATCCACTTTGAAAATGTTAGGTATCGCTATCAGCAGGACGAATTTCACTTTGACGTAGAAATTTTAGCGGGTGCGATTGTTGCGGTTTTAGGGGAGAGTGGGGCGGGTAAAAGCACCTTATTAAATTTAGCCGCCGGTTTTATTCAGCCGATAAGTGGAGATATTCTGATTGCCGGTAAATCGGTTTTGGATAGGGAACCGCATCTAAGACCTGTGGCGATGCTATTCCAGGAAAATAACCTGTTTGCCCATTTAAGCGTGGCAGATAATATTGGCCTGGGGTTGCATTCAGGGCTTAAATTAAGTCCTGCAGAACATGAGCAGGTGCACCTGATGGCCAAGCAGGTGGGGGTGGATAGACTATTAACGCGTTTTCCTGAGCAGATATCCGGAGGGCAAAAGCAGCGGGTTGCCTTGGCACGCTGTTTTATACAAAATAAACCGCTGTTATTACTTGATGAGCCCTTTTCAGCGCTGGATCCGCTTTTACGCGAAGAGATGTTAAGCATTGTTAAGGATCTATCGGCAACAAAAAAGGTGACGGTTTTAATGGTCACCCATCATATTGCGGATGCGCTGAATGTCGCGTCGCATTATCTGTTTATCGATAAAGGAACCGTCACTACTATTGAAAAGATTGCAGCACTGACAAAGTCCAGTGAGTTGGATCGTGTCAATAAATTTGTGCGGGCAGGTTTGTAACCATTTTTATAATAAGTGCATAAATTGGAGTAAAAAAA
>JBATHQ010000500.1:0-2193 GCA_049667005.1 Psychromonas sp. | reverse complement strand
CGATAAATGCAACCATCAAAGCAACAATCACAAACAACCCTTTACCCCACATTGGATTGGGTACGAAAACCAACAATGCTAATGGTACGGCAGCTGTAAGTAAGATACGACCCAACAACATGTGTTGCTGGTTATCCATCGCGATGCTCTCTTTAGAATCTTCCACTACGATTTCGGTGTCGATATTGGTAAAGAAAGTCTCGGTGTCGGCTAGACGTTGTTTCGATGGCTCTTTGTAGAAGAATTGAGACAGTACAAAGAAAGGTAAAGTAATCGCCATGTGGCCGATAACACCCATCGTAACTGATTTCATCTCAGCAAATTCACGCCCTGTCAAAGGAGTGTCCAGTCCTAGCAACCCTTCAATCATTTGCGGAGTAATAGCAAATGCAATGATAGCAGAGACACCCATACCTACAACAATCGTACCCCATCCTGCCCAATCCGGCGTCTTACGAATGAAGAAACACAAAATGGAAGGAATTAATAGTGGGAAGCCGACCAATGTGCCGACCAGCATCATCAGATCAAAAAGGCCAAACTGTTTTAATGACGTTAAGAACAGCCCTGTAACAATCACAATCAAACCAAACATAGCTGTGAATATTTTACTCGCCCTCATTAGATTCACTTCAGATGGGTCTTTACAGAAATAAGGTTCATAAACACTTTTCACTAAGATACCGGCATTACGGTTCAAAGCGGAATCCATTGAAGACATGGTAGCAGCGAACATAGCAGCAAGCATCAGGCCAACCATACCCACTGGCATTTCACGTTTTACGAATATGTAGTATGTAGCATCGGCAATTTTATCGCCTAAACCTTCAATTCCCCAAGTCGCTACATCAGGATAATTACCCGCCACATACCAAGCGGGTAGGAACCACACTAGCGGGCCAAAAATCATTAAACCGCAGGCTAACAGCGCAGCTTTACGGGCATTTTTGGTATCTTTTGCGGTGATATAACGGTAAGAATCGACCATATTGTTAGTACTAAAGAACTGCTTAACGAAAATACAGATAAACCAACCAACAAATAAGTAAGTATGGCTATATCCTTCTCCCATTAACGCTTGCTGTGGTAAGCCGACTTCAAGTAAGTTACCCACACCACCGGATTTCCATACAGCTACACCCGCAGCAACAAATGACATCACAGTAATGATAATCATCTGTAAAAAATCCGATGCGATAACTGCCCAGCTACCACCGACCAAAGACATAAATAATACTACTAATCCTGCGCCTATGATGGTTTGCTCCAAGGGTATATCTAATACCGCACTGGTGAATACGGCTAAGCCATTTAACCAGATTGCCGCTTGTAGCACACTTAAGGGGATATTTGCCCAGGTAAAGACCTGTTCGTTGACTTTACCTAAACGCATGCGAGCACCCTGCAAAGGACTGATAACGCGCATTTGACGTGCTTTAGCGGCAAAGAAAAGATAGTTACAAAAATAACCAAGTGCATTGGCAAAGAACACTATCGCTACGGACATACCACTGGTTAAGGCTTTGCCCATTAAGCCCGTAAATGTCATGGCACTTAATGCCATCATAAATGCGGTTGAACCGACCATCCACCAAAGCATTCGGCCGCCTCCTCGAAAATACTCGCTGGTATTATCAGCGGCAGAGCGAAATATCCACCCCATACCAAGAAGGAGGGCGAAATATACGAGCACTATCATTACATCAATATCCATTATTTTATCCTTAACAAATCATGGGGCAGTTTATTACCGCGAATTATTACTGTTAATTAATCAGGCAGGTGCTGTGGATCTGTTTAATTGCTGCCAGCATTTGAGACGCATCACAGGGTAAAGATATAGTAGATTGAATTAACTTTGAAATGATATTATTGTATAACAATAATGCGTTTTTGGTATGGGGGACAGGTTGGAAATAAAAACACTTAAAAATTTTGTTGCGGTAGCAACACTAAAAAACTTTTCATCAGCAGCCAGGCATCTGCACTCGACGCAACCTACGGTGAGCCGACAAATTCTTGAGTTAGAAAACGAAATAGGTGTAAAACTACTAATACGTTCGACGCATGGAGTGACCCTCACGGAAGCCGGGAAAGCGCTGTTACCGGAAGCCGAAAAAATTCTCAGCAATGACGCCAAAGTAACTGAACAATTACGGGAGATAAGCGGGATTAATATTAAGAGTATTAATA
>JBATHQ010000499.1:0-3884 GCA_049667005.1 Psychromonas sp. | reverse complement strand
CGTTGACTCACTAAAGAGATACCATCCGTTAAGGCTTGTTGGCTATATTGGTCAATCTCAACACCATCGAGTAATAAGCTGCCGGAATTCGCTTGCCATTCCCGCGTAATCAATGACAACAAGCTTGATTTACCACAGCCCGTTTGCCCGAGTAATGCGACTTTTTCGCCCGCTTTAATGGAGAGATTGATCCCTTTAAGTACCTTCTCACCGCCGTCCTGGTAGGAGAAAACGATATCTTTGAGCTGTAACGCACCATCCTTTACGGTTTTTTTACTGTGCGGGTTAAATACAATGCCCGGCGTTTGCTCAACCAAATCATTAACGCGCTTGGCCGCATTGATACAAGCAGATAGATGTTGAAAAGCCCCGGCAATCGGCATTAACATTTCAATACTGGCTAATGCCATAAAAGCAATCAGCGCTAACATCGGGCCTGGTGGTTGGTGTTCGCCAATACCCGAAGCTGCAACATAAAGGATCAGCACCACGACCACGCCATGACATAAGATCAAAGCGGCCTGACTAAATGCCGTGACATTTGCCATTGCACGCTGGCTATCTAAAAGATCTGCTTCAGACTCGGATAATTGTTTACGAAAGCGATCACCCGCAGCAAACAGAGATATTTCAGCCAATCCCTGTACAAATTCCAATATTTGCACACGTAATAATCGTTTACTTTCAAGTTGTTTGATACCGGGTTTTCGTCCAAGGAAGTAGAAAACCCAAGGCAAGGTAAGCCAAATCGCCAGCAGGCTTGCGCATAAAATAAGCGCTAATCTTGCATCTATCCAGGCAACAAACAGATACAAACCAGCCAGCATCAGTAATGCTGATAGCATTGGCGTAAGTAAACGCAGGTAAAGATGATCCAAGGTGTCAACATCTGCAACTAAACGATTGAGCAGCTCTCCTTGTCGTAATCCCTGCATATTACGCGCACTTAGCGGTAACACTTTACGCCACGCCCATACGCGCAGCTGGGTAAGCAGTTTAAAGGTCGCTTCGTGGGTTGCTAAACGCTCACCATAGCGACTGCCAGTACGCAAAATAGAGAGAAAGCGCACCCCGCCTGCAGGGGTAAAATAGTTAAAGGTTTGCGTGCCCACCAAGGTTAATCCAGCGACCGCAGAAGCGGACAGAAACCATCCCGAAAGAGATAATAAACCGATCCCTGCGAGTAAGGTGGTAATACTTAAAAATAGACCGATCAACATCATGAACCATTGATGTTTAAACATTTTAATAAAAGGCAGTAAGGCTCTCATGCGTTAAACTCCTTATTGTCTTGCGCCATTGATTGTTGCGCTTTAGCGAAATCATCAGCTTCTAACTCATTGCTCTGCATCTGTTTAAATAATCCCGGCTGCGTATTTAACTGCGCAAAACTACCCTGCTGAACGATCACGCCTTTATCAAGCACTAAAACAGTATCCATCTGCGCTAACTGATCTAGACGATGAGTAACCATTAAACAGGAGGATTTTGCCATTGCATCCCGCAAGGCAGTGAGCACCGCTTTCTCGCTATGCCTGTCCAGACTGGCTGTCGGTTCATCTAATAAAAACAGCTGTGCGTCTTGCCCCAGCGCGCGTGCTAATGCGATGCGCTGTGCTTGTCCGACAGAAACACCCGCCATCTGCTCACCTATCGGATGTGCTAACCCAAGGGGTTGCTGCTCAATAAAATCGAGTACTTTCGCTTGCGCTAATAACGATCTCACTCTCTGATCATCCATCTCCGGATTAGCCATCGCCACGTTATCACGCACCGTGCCATGAAAAAGATGCGGATCCTGACCAAGCCATGCCAGTTGCGCACGCCATTGTGAAACAGCTAATTGATTTAACTCAACACCATTCACTTTTAGCGATCCCTGATAGGGTAAAAAACCCAATAAACCATTTAATAAGCTACTCTTGCCAGCGCCACTCGGACCAACAACCGCCATATGCTGGCCATTATTAAGTTGAAAGTTCAACGGCCCCACTAACGCCACTCCGGAATGACTGTGCACGGTGAAATCACGCGCTACTATCTCGATTCCGACGTGCCAATCAGGCGTTTTTATAGCGTCTGTATTTTCACCGGGTTGCACATTTTCCTGCACTTTATATTCTAATAAATTCATCAGCTCTTCCGCAGCACCAATCGCTTGTGCTTTGGCATGATAGTGGGTGCCCATATCGCGCAACGGTTGATAAAACTCAGGCGCCAGCATCAATACGAACATCGCGGCAAACAGACTATATCCGGCATTATAGTCCCCGAAATTAATCTCCCCTAAGAAACTAAAGCCAAAATAGATAGCCAACACCGCGATAGAGACAGCCCCGAAAAACTCTAATACCGCAGAACTTAAAAAGGCGATGCGTAATACGGACATGGTTTTTTGACGAAATGATTCCGAGGCATTTGCAATTTCAATACTCTCAGCTTCACCACGATTAAATAACTTTAAGGTATTAAGCCCTTTTAAACGATCCATAAAATGACCGCTTAACTGTGCCATTGCTTTGAAATTTTTACGGTTGGCGTCTGCCGCGCCGACACCAACAAAGATCATAAAGATCGGGATCAGTGGCGCAGTACATAATAAAATCAGCCCTGCCGCCCAATTCAGCGGAAAAACAACGACCAGGATCACCAGAGGAATAAAACCAGCCAGTAACATTTGCGGTAGATAGCGTGCATAAAAATCGTGCAGGTCCTCAACCTGCTCAAGCACAATACTCGCCCAACTCCCTGCAGGCTTACCCTTGATAAAAGCCGGGCCTAATTCACTGATTTTATCCAGCACTGCGCTACGAATTTGTAATCGTAGCCGCTTTCCGGCTTCAAAACAGCTGCGCTCACGCGCAAACGCCAGTAATGCCCGCACCGGAATTAAGATCAGCAAGTACACAAACTCACTACTGAATTCAGACTTAGGAAGATCCAAAATGATGATGCCATGCAAGATGGTAGAGATAAGATAGGCCTGTATTATCAGGGAAAAGCCAGTTAACAAACCAAAGATAACGGTTAGATTAAGATAAAAACCACAGGCTTTTTTCTGTTTTTTTAACCACGAGGTGAGTTGTTTTTCTAAAGGTTTATCCATGTTGTTCCTGCAATTTATGTTTTAAAACTCGAAAATTGAGATATCACGCAGTATCGCAGGAGTAGCGCATCAATGAAACTATCAAGCAGGAAAATATGAGTAAATTTCAAATCACAGTAGATTGAAGTGATGATCCGGAGGTTGAAGGCTTGATAAATCCCCACAAGAATAAAATGTAACGTATTGAATACAATAAACCACGCTGTGATTTATTGTCAGTTATTAGACATAACTCTTAGAGCAGCGGACTGAAAATGTCGGATAATTTTTCATTCAGTACTTAGCAAAAAAATGCGGCTACATTATCCCCTGGGCATTTTTTGGTTACTTTTTCTTGCGGTGAGAAGCATGACTTCCTTGAACTGCGAAACAGTGTTTCGGTTTCTCATCGTCTACTCGCCGTCACAACGAAACGGCCAACAAAGAAAGTTAAACCAAACGCTTAACGCGAAAGCGTACGAAAACTAAACTGACCTAAATTTTATTTTTGCTATCAGTTGTGGAGTTTGGTGTAACTATCACCATTGGTATTCCGCCCTTGACGGCGTGTTACTTTTCTCTCAACAGCAAGAGAAAAGTAACCAAAAGAGTGCCGTATACAGGGACGGCAGAGCCTGTCCCGCTCATAAACCTGAACTGTCGTTCAATTCCCCTGGCCATTTTTTGGATCTATCAATCAGCCATCACTTTTTAAAGCACCAGCTTGGAATGCACATCCCTGTACATGCCAAGCCTACAAAATCTTCCTTGATTTTATTGCTAAAGCGATACCTGCTTG
>JBATHQ010000498.1:0-3606 GCA_049667005.1 Psychromonas sp. | reverse complement strand
CAGCGGCAATGGTGGCTACACCTTCAGAGAGCGTTTTTACGAAAAAGTCTACTGGGTCCGCGAAAGCACTGCTAAGGTCTGCAATCGATTGGCGTGTTTGTTGATCCAGCTTTTCCGGATGAACAAGCGCCATAGGATGCGCTTTTATGTATTCATTGATGATAAACTCCATACGAGCCAGGCCGACACCGTCTACCGGCAACGAGGCTAGCCCAAAGGCTTGATCAGGATTGGCCAGGTTCACCATAATTTTGGTTTTAGTGTGTGGTAAATTGCTCAGATCAGTCTCTTCGACATTGAATTCGAGCAGACCTTTATAGACATTACCGATTTCGCCCTCGGCGCAACTCACCGTAATTTCCGTACCGTTGGCAAGTATCGCGGCACCATTGTCCGTGCCGACAATAGCCGGAATACCAAGTTCACGAGCGACAATTGCCGCATGGCAGGTTCGTCCACCGTGGTTGGTCACAATCGCGGCGGCAGTTTTCATCACCGGTTCCCAATCTGGCGTGGTGGTTTCGGTCACCAGCACTTCACCCGCCTGGAATTCCCCTAAATTTTTGACATCGTTGATAACACGCACTTTGCCCGCGCCGATGCGGGTGCCAACTGCCTGCCCTTGAACGAGAATAGCGGAGCGACTGTTAAGGTGGTAGATTTTTAACAGGTTACCTGATTTTTGTGACTCAACGGTTTCCGGCCTTGCCTGCACCATGTAGATCTGTCCATCGAGTCCATCTTTCGCCCACTCCATATCCATGGGTTTGTTTTGACCCTGTAGTTTGGAATAGTGTTTTTCTACTTTAATCGCATAGTCAGCGAGCACCATTACATCCTCGTCTGATATACAAAAATGCCGTTGCTCAGCCACCGTCGTGTCGATGTTGCAAGTGTACTCAACGGCGATGTTGTCGGTATTAAGGGTATCGGTAAAAATCATCTTCTGCTCTTTTTTACCCAATCGGCGTTTGAGTACCGCACGAAAGCCTTTTTCAAAGGTTGGCTTATGCACGTAAAAAGTGTCTGGGTCGATGGTGCCCTGCACGATGTTTTCACCCAAACCCAAAGCGGCATTAATAAAAACTACATCATTAAAACCCGTCTCGGTATCCAACGAGAACATAACCCCACTGGCGCCAATATCGCTGCGCACCATTTTCATGATCACGACACACAAATCCACTTTAAAGTAGTCGAATTTATTGTCGTACTTGTAATGGATAGAACGGTCAGTGAAATTGGATACTAAGCAGCGAAGATAAGCATCAAGCAAGGCATCGTCACCATTGATATTCAGGTAACTGTCGTTTTGTCCAGCAAACGACGCTTCGGGTGAATCTTCCGCAGTCGCAGAAGAGCGTACTGCCAGCGACACGTCATCGCCATATTGCATCTTGAGTTTGCTGTAGCATGCGATGATCTCAGATTGAAGGGCCTGTGGTAATTCACAGGCTGCAACAATCGATCTTGCCTTCGCACCGCGTGTCTGCAAATCCTGAACATTGTCCGGGTCTAACCCGTCAAGTGCCTCATGCAAAAGCGGCCAGGCATTGTTAGCATCGAGCACTTGCCGATAAGCCTCTGCAGTGACAGCAAAACCATTGGGCACCCGAACACCTTGGGCGGTCAGTTGTTGGTACATTTCGCCAAGTGAGGCGTTTTTGCCGCCTACCTGAGCAATATCGTCCAGACCTATCTCTTCGAACCAGCGCATATATTTGTTTGACATCTCAACACCTACTTGTGAATTGAATGAACATTTACCTGTCAGCGTTACCTTCATTGCAGAACAGTACACAAAGCGTAATTCCAGAAATCCAAGTTTTGAGTGTGTTGTCGTGCAATAATCAAATAACTAAGCATATTGAGCTTTAGATGCAAAAAGTATAGGAAGAATAAAAGCCCTTTACCAAAAAAAATTGATTTAAACATGATGTTTTATAGCATTATGTGCATATCGCGATAAAACCTGATCAGAATGTGTTATTCGCCTTCGCAAATATGTAAATTAAGTCCGCGACGGGTGTTTTCCGGCAATGTTTTTCCAGCGCGATCGCCAACGTTGGTTTAGCTTTGCCTGGTTTTATCGACGTTACCGTGACACGTTACTGACTATAGGACCGGATCTAACGAATGGGTGAGCCCATCCCACTTACTTACTTAGTTTGCCATAACAAAAGTATAAAAAAGCAGGGTTAAAACGAGGATCATGACAAAGCCGGAAGTGCCTTCTGATAAACGTTTTCGTGCGTAGCTCAACAGGGATTGTGATCTTAAAAAAATAAGGGAAAATATTTTGCTGATACCCTCCGTCATTGTGTTTATAAAAAATCTCAGTTTTCGTTCAGACTTTTGCAATAATAGTGAAATTTTTTGATAGAAGACTAAGATATCACCGGCTGCCGGCGGTACTATGCCTGTAAAATATTTGCACAGGCGACTAATAACATGACTCCAGTAAACCCGGCCATAATGGCGACCAGCTTAGTGTTGAGAAGATACTTAGTGAAATTTTAAATTCGAATGCGGATGTAATATACAGGTAAGCCACAGATAGAAACGCTGAAAGCAGAGTCGCTAATATAAGCCCCCATCGTGGCGATGCATTTGAACTGTTTTGTATTCCAGGCTGGCGCATTAATTGGATAAAACGTCCCATCAACAACGCTGTACCTATTGCGCCAAAAACCAATAATGTCGAGAACAGTGGCCAACTCGCGGTCGCGTTTGTGAGTGCCGATTTGGCGAATGCTCCGCTGGTGAACGGCAATCCTACCAAGGACACTGCAGGAATCAGTACAAGCAACCACAGAAAAGGTTTTAATCGCGACTTTTGTTGTAGCTCTCTACTCAGCCCAACACTGAAAAACAGGGTCGCTTTGGCAAAAGCATGGTGCATCGCAAAAAATAAAATGGCCGGCAGTAACAACTCCCAACTGTCAGGAAACGCCAAAGCAAAGCCAATACTGGCGCTAATAATGCCAAGCTGACTGACGGTCGAATAAGCTAATAGCGTCTTTGCATTGTTTTGCAAAACACCGTATGCAGCCGCAAGGAATACGGCCAAAAAGCCTAACACCATCATCGGCTGTGCTAAAGGCATAATAGATTGGTCACCAAGTGGCAGAAAGCGTATCCAGCCTAACAGGCCAACTTTAACCATGACTGCACTGAGTAACGCACTTACAGGAACGGGAGCGACAGGATGCGCCTTGGGAAGCCATACATGCAAGGTAGCAAGGCCAGCTTTAACACCAAACCCGATAAGCAGAAACGCACCCACCCAAATGACGCCCGCCTCGTTTTCAGTATATTGCGAATAGTAAGTTTTTCCGGCCAGGCCAACAAATAAAGCAACCTCGCCAAACACCACCCATTTTATATAGGTGGACGCAGCTGATATAGCCTCATCGCTATTAGAATGCAGTATCAGTGGATAGGCACTGAAGCTCATCAGGGCAAAAAAGGCGATGAATGAAAAAATTTCATGAGACAATATAACCCCTAAATTAGCAATCATAGTAAGCAAAAGAAAGAGGTAAAATCTGTTGCGTTTATTATCACCAGCTAAATAAGATCGCGCATAGAGCGCCGCAATAAACC
>JBATHQ010000497.1:0-4337 GCA_049667005.1 Psychromonas sp. | reverse complement strand
AGGCAAGCCAGGCAGTATGTCATTTAACCGGCCTTGCAGACCGGACATCAATCCGCTCATCAGTGCAGCACTTGCCAACATATTTCTCGGAGTGGGTCCCGCCGGCAGCGAGCGCAACTCAATACGTAGATGACCATTATCATGTGGATCGTAAATAGGACGATTCCAATTCCAAATGGTTCCCATATGCAATCTTAACTCACTGAGCGATGGCGCCTGCCCTGCCTGCATCTGTGCAAATGGTTCGCGATCTGAACAAAGCGGTATTATTGGTTCAAAAAGGTGAACAGCTTCAGAAAACATTTCGTAAATATCTTTGCGGATCCAACCGAAACCAAAAAAAACACGCGCCGGTAAGTGGCTTTCAAAGGCCTCTTTAATACGGCAATCAGTTGCCTGTTTGAACAATGCGATACGGGTTTCCTGCCACAGTTTTCGTCCAAGGAAAAATGGTGAATTGGCAGAAAGAGCAAGTACTAAAGGCGTTGTCAGTTGCGCAGCGTTATAGGCGTCAGCGAAATTTTCAGGATCAACACGATAGTGAAATTGAAAAGAGGTTGCAGCACCCTCCAGGGTAACATCCTGCCAATGAAAATCTAAGGGATCTTCTCCGTCAATCTGAATATGAAAATCCGCACCGCGCTTGTTGATTAAGGAGTCGGCTAGAAGATGGTAACGGGGTATATCGGTCAACGCGTGAAGTCCCATATCCGAGGCATTTAAAGTGGGTAAGATACCGATAGGTAATATACGTGCCTGCAAACTTTTTGCTGACTTCTCTAAGCCATACAACACGTCGGTCATCTGTTTGCGCATTCTGCTAAAAGGCGCTTTCTCCTGAGCAACAGGCGTGAAGTTATATTCCAGATTAAAGCGGTTAAGCTCTAAGGTTAACTGCTCGTCATTGACTAATTGTTGCAGTTCCATATTGATTGGTTTCGCAGCCCCCTGCGCATCAATAATATAAACCTCCAGTTCGGCACCAAAAGAGGGAGATCCGCGGCCGAAGTCTGGTTGTGCTAAAAGCAGTTGCAACGCCTTTAAGTTTTCACTCAAACGATGGCGAAATTCTGCAAAGTCTTGCGCTGAAAATTGGGTTTGTTCAATATATTTCCCCACAAGTCGACCCTCAGGATGAAGTATTGATAAATTTGACGTTGTCCCTCGCTAGTCGCTATCCATTTAATCAGCTTATTTTATAAGCATAGTTTGTTTTATCCGGCTTGGTATAAGTTTTACATTTAACCGGAGTTATCTGCATAGGCATGTTAAAATGTTGGGTCACTGTATGGGATGAAGAAAAAGTAAGACGTGGATCTTTGTTCCAGAGTTAGAGCAGAAAATAGGTACTAAGTTGTGGCTATATAATTGCAAGTTGACACTAAATTATTAGATTAGACTATAACAGCTAAATTGCTTAAGAGAAGTTAATGTTCATAATCCAGTGTCACCTAAAGAGATGTTTAACGCCCCAGCAGTGATTTGCATTTGCGCTTACTGCAGTGGCGTAGTCACCCTCTCTACTTTATGAGATACAGAGTAGTCTATTATTCGCTCTTCTTCTCTGCAGCGCTATCGACCATTGTATCTACTTTTTCTGCTGCATCATCAACCATGGTATCAATTTTTTCTGCGGCGTCATCGACCATAGTATCCATTTTTTCTGCAGCACCTTCAGCCATAGCATCCATGTCTTTCGCCGCATCTTCGACCATAGTAGAAGCAGCTTCTGACTGCTCTGTAACAACGGCTTCTACTTTTTCTGCAGCAGCTTCAGTATCACCTTTTTGATCACATCCGCTTAATAACGCTAAAGCTAATACAGACGACACAGCAAGTGTTAATGTTTTTTCAAATTTCATAGTCTTATCCTCATAAGTTAACTCGAATTATAATTATAGCTAAAAGTTAATATATAACCTGTAGATTCAATAAAATATACTTAATTATCAAGCTCGAATACCGCCTTTTGTAAAGGTAGAAGGCTTTAGTATATTCATTAATTTGTTCCTGAATGATATTGGTTTCCACTTCCGCTACGTCAATAATACGAGATCCACTTTGTTAAGCTTATTAGCAACTTCAACAGCCTTCGGATTACTCACAAGCAGGTTAATAACCGGCGCCAATATAACCGGTCAATGCAACAAAATATACTTATTTATCATCTGTGAATACCGCCTTTTGTTAAACTAGAGGGGTTTAGTATATTGGTTAATTGCTCCCGGCTGATATTGGTTTCCTCTTCCGCTACATCAATAATACTGCGTCCACTTTGATAAGCTTTTTTAGCAATTTCAGCAGCCTTCGCATAACCAACAAGCGGGTTAAGCGCTGTCACCAGGATAGGGTTTCGCTGCAAGGAGTGTTGCAGGTTATCTTCTCTAACAACAAAATTGCGGATCGCTTTATCCCCTAACAGCATCGCGGCATTAGCAAGTATCTCAATGCTTTGCAGCAGATTATAGGCAATAACCGGGAGCATGACATTGAGCTCAAAATTCCCGGATTGACCCGCAACCGTTATTGTCGTGTCATTGCCAAAGACCTGCGCACAGACCATCGCCACCGCTTCGGGTATAACGGGATTGACCTTACCCGGCATAATAGAGGAGCCCGGTTGCAGAGCTTCAAGCTCAATCTCACCTAAACCACTGAGGGGTCCTGAGTTCATCCAGCGCAGATCATTAGCAATTTTCATTAAACTCACAGCAACCACTTTTAATTGCCCTGACAAGGCCACAGCGACATCTTGACTTGCTAAACTGGCAAAATAATTGTCACTTGGCTTAAATTCAATACCGGTCTGTTGATTTAATGCCGCACAAAAACGGTTGGCAAAATCAGGATGACTATTGATTCCGGTGCCAACGGCAGTGCCTCCTTGCGCCAGACGATGAAGACGGTGACGAAGTGATACCAGTCCATCGATTCCGCGCTCTATTTGCGCAGCCCAACCGGAAAGCTCCTGACTCAGGCTGATGGGCATGGCGTCCATTAAGTGAGTGCGCCCGGTTTTAATTTGTCCATCGACAGCGACTGCTTTACTTAATATTATTTTATGCAGGAGTGTTAATGCCGGAAGTAGTTGGCCATCTAAGGTAATGGCGGCACTGATATGAATAGTACTTGGAATGACATCGTTACTGCTCTGCCCCATATTAACGTGATCATTAGGGTCGACCGAAATGCCCAGAATGCTACCCGCCATCCTGGCAAGGACCTCGTTCATATTCATATTCGTGCTGGTACCCGAGCCGGTTTGAAAGACATCTATCGGAAACTGATCCAGGTGTTTCCCAGAGGCAATCAGCGTTGCACTTTCAATAATGGCATCAGCTCGTTGCTTATCTAACAATTCCAGTTCAAAATTTGCTTGAGCAGCCGATTTTTTCAGCAATGCCAGCGCATGAATGAAAGTTGATGGAATAGTCAACCCGCTAATTGGGAAGTTGTTAATTGCTCGCTGGGTTTGTGCACCGTACAAAGCAGTAGACGGGACATCAATATCACCCATGCTGTCGTTTTCAGTTCTAAAATTATTCATAGGCAGACCTTTTGCAAATATAAAATGTACTCGATAGCGATGGGGAGCAACAAATACCTGTTTTCGATCGGATCACCCGCAGGGCAAGCCAAATTCCATCTTGAGATATCATGGATATAAACAAGCCGAAAATCGCTTTGTTTATATTTTATATCATGTTGGGATATTCTTCAGTTTGCCGTTTACTGTTTTTTAACCTCTACATCAGGTTTTATCTGATAATGCATGTCCTTAGCGGCTCTGGCTAGCATGCATATATTGCGGTGATTGATAGAATAAAAAATAGCATTTCAATATAAATACAAGGTAACTTACAAGTTATACAGCAACACTAAAACAGGCTCTTTTAACGCTTAATACAGAGCCTAACTTCTCCTTCGAAAACAACTCGACGTTCAATACCCTCTAGCTATTTCTTAATGTTATTATAATTACCTAACTCGCTTTTATGTTGCATATGAAATTCAAATTTTTAGTTATAAAAAACTAAACATTCGACGTTATATAATTTAAATAAATACAGGGAAATTAAAAAACACTATTAAAAATCCGATTAAATAATAGATTAAAAAGCAATAACTTAGAAAAACAGACAAACAAATACCATGAAAATTTTTCATTTTTATTACTACGCGACATGACGAAGTAGCACTCTTAAGTAGCACTCTTAAGTAGCATTATGCAGCCATATCATTAAGAGTGAAAAAGCAATCATTAATCCGATCCGAAAAATCGTTTGTTTATCTCACCTTAATATCTTTTAGTAATATCACTTCGCAATACCACTAAG
>JBATHQ010000496.1:0-3503 GCA_049667005.1 Psychromonas sp. | reverse complement strand
GCAAAAGTCATTCTTTGCGTTGACTAATATTGGTCTTAATGTGATGTACCGACCGGAATTAAGTTGCAGTGCAGAAGATCTTTTCATCTGCTAAAAATTCTCGGATGTTAAAGGGTGCCTTTATTGATTAAGTACCTCGAAAATACCGGGAAACTTATCTGCGGGGCTTCGTTATTGTCTCTATCAGAAAGCGGGTTCCCTTTGTGCTGGTTTATCTGTTAAAAATTAATAAAGTAAGCATATTTTTGTTCGTTTCGTTAAATTTATTTAGTATAATTAACCATCAATGCAATTAGGGTGGGTTAGGTCGCTATCGTGTTATATAAATCAACCTCAGTGCAGACTGAAAATCGCTCCGGAAAGGTGTGTTTATCTTTAAACTTGCTTCTAATTTATAAGTGCTTTGCTCAGTCAAAGAGCGAACAATAATAATTTGTTGTTGTAATGCGTGATAGGGGCTGCAGCCGGAATTATTTTCAGGCTTAAAGTAAAGATAAACAGACCCAAGGTTGTTTTTAATTTATAATCACTCGTAATCTATATCCAAACTACTTCAAGATGCAAATTCAGAGCTCCCAAAGGGCAATACGATAAACGATGATTTTCGTTGTTAGAAAGCTTTGATCTAGAGCGACTAGTGATCAACCTTTTGCCCGGAACCTCAGCATTTATAGGCTTGCCGATTTTTACATTTTGAGGTAGCTTGGCTATGCATCTTATATTTAATATTATCTAAGGAAAATTTATGGACGCCAATCATGTTGAAGTCAGGCATTTAACTAAGCAGGATATGCTCGAACTGCAAAATGCTTGTGCAGATGTATACCAGATAGATAAACTTAATTCATGGGACGATAAGACCATTGATGCCTTGTTAAATCGTTTCCCCGACGGTCAAATCTGTGTTTGTGTTGATGGTAAGGTAGTTGGTTGTGCTTTTTCGTTAATTATTGATTATGCAAAATTTGGCGATGAACATACTTATGATGAAATTACGTCAAAAATGACGTTTACCAACCATGATCCCGATGGCGATGTGTTGTATGGTATTGAAGTGTTCATTCATCCTGATTATAGGGGCTTAAGATTAGCCCGTCGCTTGTATGCGGTAAGAAAAGAGCTATGTGAAAACCTTAATTTACGCTCAATCATCGCCGGTGGTCGTATGCCGAATTATTCAAAATTTGCAGAACAACTGACCGCTAAGCAATATATTAAGAAAGTAAAAGAAAAAGAGATTTACGATCCGGTCTTAAGTTTTCAGCTGGCGAATGACTTTTTTGTGCGTAAACTGCTTAAAAACTACCTTTCCGGCGATGTTGAGTCGATGGAATATGCCACGTTGCTAGAATGGCCGAATATCTATTATACCCGTTCGGTAAAACTGATTAATGCCCCTAAATCAGAAGTTCGTCTTGGTCTGGTGCAGTGGCAGATGCGCAGTATGGCAAATCTCCATGAGTTATATGAACAAATTGAATTTTTTGTGGATGCGGTATCGGACTATAAAAGCGATTTTATCCTTTTCCCGGAACTTTTTAATGCGCCCTTAATGGCCCAGTTCAATCATTTAAGTATCCCGGAAACGATTCGTAAGCTGGCGGATTTTACCGATGCTATTCGTGATAAATTTATTGAATTTGCGATCACTTATAATATTAATATTATTACCGGCAGTATGCCTTGTTTCTACGGAGATAAGCTGCACAATTCAGGATTTTTATGCCGCCGTGATGGAACATGGGAACGCTATGATAAAATCCATGTTACTCCGGCAGAAAAAAGTAATTGGATCATGACGGGCGGGGATCAAATTAAAGTATTTGATACCGATTGCGGTAAAATCGGGATTATGATTTGTTACGATGTTGAATTTCCGGAATATGCGCGTTTATTGGCAGATCAAGGTATGAATATCCTATTTGTACCCTTTTTAACCGACACGCAAAATGGTTATACCCGTGTACGTCATTGTGCAATGGCGCGCGCTATCGAAAATGAGTGTTATGTTGCTATTGCCGGAGCCGTTGGTAATTTGGCCCATGTTAACCACATGGATATTCAATATGCACAATCAGCGCTCTTTACCCCTTCTGATTTTGCGTTTCCAACCACCGGAATCAAGGCGGAAGCAACGCCTAACTCAGAAATGAGTTTAATTATGGATGTCAATTTGGACCTGTTAAAAGCCTTACATAATCATGGCAGTGTGCATACACTGAAAGACCGCCGTCATGATTTGTATTCCTTAACAATGGTTGAAAAGAAATAATCTGTTTTTCGGAAGATGAATAGTAGCAAGCCGAGTGATTGATACGCTCGGTTTTTTTGTTGGCAAACAACAGCAGTTGACAAAAATTATTTCAACTTGATGGTAAGTGCTCAATGGTTTGTATCATTGGCATAGCATGCAGTCAGCAAGTTGCTGCAAAGTGTATTTTATTAATGACAATATTGTTACAGAGAAGGTGATCGGCTTGATGTATAAGAATTTTATTCCAGTTGCTGCGGCAATTTTAGGCTTTGGTAGTGCCTATCTGGGAGTAACTATGGGTACGCGTTCCACATTGCAAGTTAAAAAAATAGATGCATTGCAGGAAGTGCGCAAGGAGATGTACGCAGATTTTTTTAATGCCCAGGCAAAATTACTGCATGCTAACTCTATGCCTTTGGTTGAGGCGACATCAAGTCGGGATTTGTTAATCGATGAATACGAGTTTCAAATGAAGGAAACGCGGTTTAGGTTGGCAGCTTTTGCACCTACTGAAGTAGTGAACGGGGTATTTTCTTTCTATCAAGAAGCTTATGGATATTCTGAAAATTGTAACCTGAAGTGGAAAGCCGATGCGGCGATATATTTAGCGCTTAGAAAACAAATATTATCCGATTTAGAAGAAGATGCTGTTGAGCCCCGGACAATATATGCCCTGATGTTTAATTGTCTGCCTCCTGCTGATAATCGCGAAGTTAGCAATACTCCTCCACTCAAAGCGTTTTAAACAGCGCAGGACGCCTTTAGATTGAACCCTATAAGGCTGCCATCTGTTTGTTATTTGTACATGTTATTGCCTGTTTATGTAGAACAACTACACTACGCAGGCTCTACCTTGTATAAAGAATCAACAAACTGCTGAAAAAAAATCTCGTAAGATCAATAGCCCCTAAAAAAAACTCTTTTCGCCTTAAATTTCTGTTGCTGTTGACAGCGCATGACGGTCTTACACTGCGCAACTTCGTTTCAGTTTCTGATCATTTACACGTCGTCCAGGGCGGAACATCCACAATAACCATTGTCTCCACGGTCTAAAAGCGAAGACCAGCAAACGACAGAGTTGTACTTGCAGACTGTTTATTCACGTCTAAAAAAATGGTTTGCTTTAGCAAAACTGAAGCTAAAAAATCGCGCATCCTGATCCTACAAATTCCTTGTTACTCATAAATTCATTAAAGCCACACAATGACATTATCTATCATCATTGTTTGCTGTTTTAATAATATTTTTA
>JBATHQ010000495.1:0-2605 GCA_049667005.1 Psychromonas sp. | reverse complement strand
ATTCATTTTTATCGTGAGCTTACGGCAGCGTAGCTCAACTTATTTTAACTAACCTGATTTAATCATTGTAACTAAATTAACTAGGTCACAATGATGCCAGATAAACTCCTTAACGCCCTCGCTAACTTTGAACAGTGGCGCAACAATAAACCTTCTCGAAATAGTGCAACTCCAGAGCATTTGCGCCAGCAAGCGATCACACTTTTACCCCGTTATTCAAAAACAGCAATTGTCAAAAAATTACGTATTAGTAATGAACAATTTAATACTTGGCTTACTGCCTACTCATCAACTGATGCATCTCCTCACTTTATTTCACTACCCAATGCAACACAGATAACTGAATCGCTTTCTATCGACCTGAAATTCAATAATGGCAATTGTTTAACCGTCTCAGGAGAGTTAAACGAATCACTGCTTGCTCAGTTAATTGAGGCCATAAAATCATGATCCATTTAACCTGTCATAGCGATATTTTGATTGCTACGCAGCCCGCTGATTTTCGCCAAGGCATTGATGGGTTAGCCGCTCTGTGCCAACAACGCCTTCATTGTGAACCTCGTTCAGGTACCTTGTTTGTTTTTATTAATCGCAGCAAAACCATGGTTCGAGCACTCGCTTATGAGAATAATGGCTTTTGGTTGATGACTAAGCGTTTATCTAAAGGCAAGTTCTCAGGCTGGCCAACCGTTAATAGCGTAATGACGCCGATGGACGCTAAGCATTTAAGGCAACTACTTAGCGGCCATTACACGCCATTATAAATACTCGCTTGATTTTTTATTGGATGGGATCATACTCGTATCTCTTCTTTTATCTCTGTTAACAAAGGCTTATTGTGAGCAAACCATTTAACGATATCGATGCGCAATCCCTTGATGATTTAATTAAGCGTGTGATTGAAGCCAAAGAAAATAATCTTGCACTTAGTCCGGATGATTACCAATTATTACTTGATGCGTTACTGACATTAACCACAACCCAAAGCCAGTTGGCAAACCAGGGTGTGACGGTACATAAATTACGTAAGTTACTTGGGATTGAAAAATCATCAGAAAAACAAAATGACCTTTGTAAAAGTAAGAAAAAGACCAGCAAGAAAAGTAAAAAATCAAAAACACACAATAATGAAGACTTCGCACCGGTCACCCCCGTCATCATCAAACATGATTTAAGCGAACTAAGCAAAGGGGATGACTGCCCAGAGTGTTTGAAAGGTAAGGTCTATAAAGTAGAGCCAGGCAGTTTGCTGCGCATCACAGGGCAAACGCCTTTTACACCAGAGCAACATATTATGGAGCGCCTGCGTTGCAATGCTTGTGGCGCTTATTTCACTGCAAACCTACCCGATGAAGTATTAAATGACGGTAATAGCAATCAAAAATATGGCTACTCTGCGCGTGCTTTAATGGCGATTTATAAATATTTTGCTGGGCTGCCTTTTTATCGTCAAGGCAATATCCAAAAGCTATTGGGCGTCAACATTACAGCTTCTACTGTGTTTGACCAAGTAGAGCTTGTCTGTGATGCTATTTATCCTGTTTACCAGCACTTGTTTGAATTGGCTGCGGATGCAAAGCACTATTACTTAGATGACACAACCCACCGCATTCTTGATGCCAAGCCAGTTGAAAAGAAAATACGCAATAGCGAGAAAACGCGTTTGCGCTCAGGTGTTTATACATCAGGGGTGATTGCCAGCTTAAAAACGGGCCATGATATTGTGTTATTTGAAACCAATATCGGCCACGCAGGTGAGTTTATCGACCGCATACTCTATAAACGAAAAGTAACTATCGCACCGATTTTAATGAGTGATGCGCTAGCCAGCAATCAGCCGAGCACTTGCGATGTTCAAACATCACTTTGTAATAGCCATGCAAGACGCCAGTTTGTAGATGTTATCAATCATTTTCCAGAAGAGGTTGAAAATATTCTCGCACGTTATGGCGAGATTTGGAGCAATGAGCACAAGGTCATCGAGCTTCAATTCACTGCACGAGAGCGACTTGAATACCATCAACAACATTCATTACCGATACTTGAAGCGATTAAATGTTGGGGTGAAACCCACTTTGCCAATGAAAGCATTGAGGAAAATAGTGGTTTAGGCAAAGCAATTAGTTACTTTATAAAACACTATGAAGGGCTCAGTTTATTTTGTCATCACGAAGGGGTAAAAATAGATAATAACCGTATTGAAGCGATGTTAAAAATAGTTGTCCGCGATAGAAAAAATGCAATGTTTCATAAAACATTGCTAGGCGCGACCATTGGCGATGTCATTACTTCGATGATAGCAACGGGCAACGAAGCTGGCATCAATGTATTTGATTATTTTACGCGGTTACAGCGCGATGCCGATGAGGCAAAAAAACACCCTGAAAAGTACCTGCCTTGGAATTATCTTGACCAATAATTAACACGTCATTATCAAGCAATACTTGGGTTCATCGCCTAAGTATTGCTGTGCCTAAAATTTAAGAAACCAGATTTTTTTGCTTTATTACCTATGTCACGCCACGCTGCCGTAAGCTCACGTTCATTGTTCTCCCAATCAAGCACAGTAACGTTCGCCCTAAGAGTAGGGGGTGCAGCACTAAGC
>JBATHQ010000494.1:0-6307 GCA_049667005.1 Psychromonas sp. | reverse complement strand
GGTTTTAACTTCACGCTTGATAATATCCAAGCCCAAAGAGTGAAAGGTAGAGACTATCAAACCACGCGCTTCTTTACGGCCGAGCGTTTGACTGACACGCTCTTTCATCTCTCTGGCCGCTTTATTGGTAAAGGTAACGGCAGCGTTGTTTTTTGCCAGATAATCACAATTCTGCACCAGATGCGCTATTTTATTGGTGATCACACGCGTTTTGCCGCTACCGGCCCCCGCTAGAACAAGACACGGTCCAGAGATCATTTTAACAGCAGCGTCTTGCCCGGGATTAAGCTTCATGGTTTTTCCTAATACTTCTAACAAATAATAACAGAGGTCGATTTTACGTCAGTTTCACCTGAATACCAATCTCCTTCGAACGGCGAACGGCGAACTTCGCAGCGCATAATCCGTAACTCGTTGCTATCTGTTAATTATATTAACGTTAAGCATTGCATAATAATTTTTAAATCACGATAATGAACGTTCATTCATTTTTGGTGTAAATTATGGGTAAAAGAGACGATATTTTAAATGCAACTAAAACGCTGTTAGCAGAGCGCGGATTTTATGGTATCTCCATGAAATTAATTGCCGACACAGCCGACATGGCCGCAGGGACTATCTATCGCTATTTTGAAAACAAAGAAACTTTAATCACTGAGTTGTACCAACAGATTACTCTGGAAATGGCACAACTCTTTTTTAACGGTTGGTCCGAGCAGCAGACTCTGGAAGAGAAATACAAGTTGTTATGGCGCAATACCTTTGATGCTGTTCGCCAGGATCCGCAGCGTACAGCGGTGATTGAGATGCTGTTTTTACAACCGAGTCTGGCCGGCCATGAAGCGGCTTTCTGTGAGAACGATGCGTTTTATCCGTTAATTGCTTTCTATCAGCAAGGCATCGATCAAGGGTACTTTCACAACTGGCAGATTCATGCGTTAATCACACTCAGTTTTGACACGGCTATTACTTTGGCCAAAAAAATAACCAGAAAACATTTCAATCCGGATGAAGCGCAAATAAACCTGGTCAGAGACGCTTCCTGGGCAATTATTCAAAAAAGTTAATTTTAATATTAAGGTAAGAGAATGAAAAAATGGATAGCTTCGGCAATATTATTAGCAATACTGGTGTTTGGCAGTGTTATCGGCTTTAACATGTTTAAGGCAAGCAAAATTAAAGAGTTTCTTGCCAACCGCCCGATTCCTGAATTTCCGGTCACGACTCAGACTGTTAAATTGGCAGACTGGACACCTCACCTACGTGCAATCGGTTTTATCGAACCCATTCAAGGGGTCAACATTTCCAATGAAGTCACTGGTAAAATTGTTAAAATTGACTTTGAGTCAGGTCAGAAACTACGCGCAAAGGATCCCATCGTTTACCTTGATGCTGAAGTTGAAACGGCCAATTTAAAAGCCGCTCAAGGACGTTTATCGGCCGTGCAGAGCAATTATAAACGGATGAATTCATTATTTAGTAAAGGCTCGGTTTCACAGGGGCAAGTTGATGATGCGGAGGCGGAATTGTTAGCACTGCAGGGGCAAATTGAAAGTTATCAAGCAACGATCAGTCGCCGTATTATTCGCGCCCCCTTTGATGGCATTGCCGGTTTAAGAAATGTATTTATCGGTGATTATTTAAGTGCCGGTACGGATATCGTACGTTTAGAAGATGTCAGTAAAATGCGCCTGCGTTTTATCGTGCCGCAAAATGACCTGAATAAAATTCATATTGGTCAGGCGATGAATATTTTTGTGGATGCAGAGCCTGACAGCGCTTTTACCGGCTCAATTTCAGCAATTGAACCGGCCGTTAACTACCAAAGTGGCGTAATTCAAGTACAGGCAGATATTCCTAACAATGATCAAAAACTACGTTCGGGTATGTTTGCCAAGGCAAATATCATTTTACCAACCTTACCTGCGCAAATCATTGTCCCGGAAACAGCAATTAATTATACCCTTTACGGCGAAACCGTTTATCTACTCACGGAGCATCAAGATAAATCAGGTAAAAGCTTTCTGCAGGCCGATCAACGTATAGTGCAACTGGGTAAAAGCAAAGATGGTTCAATCCGTATACTTGACGGGTTATCAGAAGGCGATGTGATAGTGACAAGTGGTCAGGTACGCTTAAGTAATGGTGCGCATGTGACTGTTGTCGAGTCAGATATTTTAAATAAACCTGCTGAAATACCAGCGCTATAGGGGCTATGATGAAGTTTACTGATATTTTTATACGCCGTCCGGTACTGGCTATTTCGATCAGCCTGTTGCTCGTTTTACTGGGTCTGCAGGGGTTAAATAAAATGCAGGTGCGCGAGTACCCGAGCATGACCAATACCGTGGTGACGGTGTCAACCAGTTATTATGGTGCGAATACCGATCTTATACAGGGATTTATTACTCAGCCCATTGAGCAGGCGATTGCACAAGCCGATAATATTGATTTTATCAGCTCACAAAGTTTTATGGGCACGTCAAAAATTTCGGTGTATATGAAATTAAATACCGATCCCAATGGCGCGGTTGCGGATATTCTTGCCAAGGTAAACAGTGTTCGCTCACAACTGCCCAGTGAAGCTGAAGATCCAACCATCGATATGAGTACCGGCTCAACCACTTCGGTTATTTATATCGCTTTTTCCAGTGATCAGCTCAATGCCAGCCAGATTACCGATTACCTTGAACGGGTTATCAAACCGCAGCTATTCAGTATTAATGGTGTCGCCAAAGTTAACCTCTACGGCGGCACAAAATTTGCCCTGCGCATCTGGTTAGATCCGGATCGCATGGCCGGCTTTAGCTTAACCACAGCCGACGTAGTACAGATACTCCAGGCGAATAATATTCAATCGGCAGCTGGACAGGTTAACAGTTATTACACATTGTTTAACAGTAATGCTGAAACCCAGGTAAAAACCGCAGCTGAACTGGAAAACCTAGTGATTGCCACCCGTGAAGATGGCAAAGTGATCCGCCTGCAGGATATTGCCCGGGTTTCTCTGGAAAAAAGTCACGATACTTATCGTTCCATGGCCAATGGTAATGATGCCGTAGTCGTCGCAATTGATGCGGCGCCCACCGCTAATCCGCTAAGCATCACAGCCGGTGTGCGCAAGATGTTGCCGGAGCTTGAAAAGAACAACCCCAGCTCGATTAATATGGAGGTGTTATACGATTCAACCATTGCCATCGAAGAGTCTATCTCTGAAGTGGTTAAAACCATTGCTGAAGCGGGTTTGATCGTATTAATCGTGATGATCCTGTTTTTAGGCTCATGGCGCGCGGTGATTATTCCTATTATTACCATTCCTCTGTCATTAATCGGCGTGGTTGTGGTGATGCAGCTGTTTGGTTTTACCCTCAACTTAATGACCCTTCTGGCGATGGTATTAGCGATTGGTCTGGTTGTGGATGATGCGATTGTCGTGGTAGAAAATATTGACCGTCATATCAAAGCCGGAGAAGACCCTTTCCGTGCTGCGATTCTCGGTACCCGGGAGATAGCACTACCGGTTATCTCCATGACCATCACCTTAGCAGCCGTTTATGCGCCGATCGCGTTAATGGGTGGCATAACCGGCTCGTTGTTTAGTGAATTTGCATTAACCCTTGCGGGCGCTGTATTTGTGTCGGGTATTGTCGCCCTTACCTTATCTCCGATGATGTGCAGCAAGATGCTCACCAGCCACCAGCCGAATCGTTTTGAAAGCGGTGTCGAATCGGTTTTATCCGCTTTGACCAACAGCTATGCTCGCTTGCTGGATAAATTGATGAGCCGTCGTCCGGCGGTGATTATTTTCGCGCTACTGGTATTTGTCTCATTACCGTTTTTGTTCCAATCTATTCCGGCAGAGCTTGCGCCTAAAGAGGATAAAGGCGCGTTAATGTTGATGTCTAAAGCACCGTCCAATGCAAACCTCGATTACATCGAAAACAGCATGCGCGTGATCACCGCAGAAATGGCGAAACAACCCGAAGTTGCCAGCACTCTGGCTATGTCAGGCATACCTAACGCTAACCAGGCATTTGGTATTGCAATCATGAAGCCCTGGAGCCAACGGGAAAAAAGTCCGGCACAGCTTTCCGAGGCTTTAACGCCGACCTTTAACACTGTCGCATCGGTAGCGACTACGGCCTTCCAGATGCCGGAATTACCGGGATCATCGGGCGGTTTGCCGGTACAGTTCGTGATCACCACGGCCAATCAATTTGAAAGCCTGGTCAGTATTGCCAGCGATGTTTTGGCGGCTACTCAGGCAAACCCAAACTTTGTCTACTCAGAGTTGGATTTAGCCTTTGATTCCGCCACCATGAATATCAAAATTGATCGTGATAAAGCCGGTGCTTACGGTGTTACCATGCAGGATATCGGTATTACCTTAGGTACATTGTTAAGTGATGGTTATTTAAACCGGATCGATCTCGATGGCCGCAGTTATGAGGTGATTGCTCAGGTAGAACGGAAATATCGTTTATCTCCGGATAACCTGGGTGACTTTTACGTACGTGCTAAAAATGGCGATATGTTACCGCTCAGCGAATTGATTAACGTTGAAATTTCAGCAGAGCCGCGCTCATTGCCGCACTTTAACCAGTTAAACAGTGCCACTATTGGCGCGGTACTTGCGCCGGGATTTTCTATGGGGGAAGCGATTACCTTCTTCGAAGAGCTGGCAACGACAAAATTACCGCAAGGTTACCGTCATGATTATCTAGGGGAAGCACGTCAATTTGTAAGCGAAGGCAGTGCGTTATACATGACCTTTATTCTGGCGATATTGATTATCTTTCTGGTACTCGCCAGTCAGTTTGAAAGTATCCGTGATCCGTTGGTTATCTTAATGACAGTGCCGCTTGCCATTAGTGGAGCCTTAGTTGCCCTTGCTTGGGGTGCGGCAACCATGAATATCTATACTCAGGTAGGTCTGATAACGCTGGTGGGGTTAATTACCAAACATGGTATTTTGATTGCCGAAGTTGCCAAAGAAGAGCAGTTGCACCACGGATTAAATCGTATTGATGCCGTTAAAAAAGCTGCAACCGTGCGTTTACGTCCGATATTGATGACGACAGCTGCAATGGTAGCTGGTTTGATCCCGTTACTGTTTGCCACCGGGGCAGGCGCAGTCAGCCGATACGGTATCGGTATTGTGATTGTGGCGGGATTATCAATCGGGACTTTATTCACCCTGTTTATTCTGCCGGTTATCTATTCTTATATTGCCGGGGTTCACAAACCGCGTGAAGTATTTGATGAGACGCTGGAGCACAAAATAAAAAGTAAAAATAGCGAAAATAGCCAAAGCGTTTTATAACGATTCGGTGGCGTAAAAAAAAGAGCTTAACGTTTTACGTTAAGCTCTTTTTTATTGCCGCTAAAAACTATTACCTTCTCGGGCAATACGGTCAACTATGCGTAACCCTTAGGATTTTGTGACTGCCAGCGCCATGCATCTTCAGTCATCTCTTTAACGCTCCGGGTTGCGCTCCAATTAAGCTCTCTATTGGCTTTTGACACATCTGCCCAACATTCGGCAATATCGCCGGGTCTGCGCGGGGAGAGGCTGTAAGGGATCTCTTTACCGCTAGCTTTGGCAAAGGCGTCAACCATCTCCAGTACACTACTGCCTTTACCGGTACCCAAATTATAGATATGTAGACCTGCTTGTGATCCGACCGCTTGAAGCGCGGCAATATGGCCATCAGCAAGATCCATCACATGGATATAATCTCGCACGCCTGTCCCGTCAGGGGTATCGTAGTCATCACCGAATACCGCTAATTTTTCACGCCGCCCCACTGCGACCTGCGCAATGAAAGGCATTAAGTTATTTGGAATACCCTGCGGGTCTTCCCCCATCGTACCGGAGTTATGCGCACCAACCGGGTTAAAGTAACGTAATAGGGTAATGCTGAACTGCGGATCCGCTGCCTGTAAATCACGCAGACACTCTTCAACAATATATTTACTGCGCCCGTAAGGGTTAGTTGTCGCCCCCGTTGGCGTGGACTCAGTGATCGGAATCTCCTGCGGATCACCATAAACAGTTGCTGACGAGCTAAACAGCAAACTTTTAACGCCGACTTTTTTCATCACCTCAGCTAACAGTAATGAGCCATGAACATTATTATCATAATACTCAAGTGGTTTAACGACGGACTCACCCACCGCTTTTAAACCGGCAAAGTGAATAACAGAGGTGATCTTATGCTCGCTGAATATTTTTTCCAGAATAGCGCGATCGCGTACATCACCTTGATAAAAAATGGGTTTCTGGCCTGTTAGCGCCTCAATACGT
>JBATHQ010000493.1:0-1757 GCA_049667005.1 Psychromonas sp. | reverse complement strand
ATCTGTAAGGTCGTTGCATCATGCGCGATGTTGTTATTATTTCTTTTCAGAATATTACGGATACGTGCAAGCAGCTCGACAAAAGCAAAGGGTTTAACCAGATAATCGTCGGCCCCGAGTTCCAACCCTTTGACGCGATCTTCTATCTGATCCCGCGCAGTCAGCATTAATACCGGAGTATCAATTTTACTACTTCGTAGAGTCTGTAAAACCTGCCAGCCATTGAGTTTAGGTAACATGACATCCAAAATAATAAGATCATATTCTTCGCTCATGGCCTGATGCAGGCCGTCAATGCCATTAATCGCCAAATCCACTCTGAAGCTGGATTCTGTCAGCCCTTTTTTCAGGTATTCTCCGGTTTTTTGTTCGTCTTCAACAATCAGTAATCTCATTTGTTCTCTCCGAAGATTCAAAGTGCCTGTAATTTTAAACGACCATACCCAAACCGATTGCTGATGTACAGAGTATCAGCAATCGGTTTGGGTATGTTGGTGCTAAAATAAGGGGGTTTTAGCGCAAATTGTCAGATCTTTAAATATCAGCTTGAGAATAGCTATATGTGACATTTATCAGACTTTGGTATACAACCTTGCCCTGTTCATTAAGCATCTCCTGCATTGTAATATAAGCACCGTCATTTAAGGTCACACTGTTTTTCTCTTTAAAAGAGTGTAATTGTAAGGCGAGCTCATCGCTTAATTCACTACTTGATTCTGCTTTCAACTGATTTAACTTTTCAAGGCCAAGTTGATAAGCGGCTTCTTTACTTTCTGCGGGCGCTGTTTTAATTGTTTTGTTGGTGTTGTGTACGGTGAAATTACCGTAAAGCACTGGTCCTGCAAAAGCATTTGCACTTAAAATAACCATTGCTGATGCTAATAATGTATTTTTAATTGTTTTCGTTGTTTTCGTTGTTTTCATTGTTTTTATCCTTTAAGTAAGAGTCTTATGCTGTTTGGTATGGGATAAGAATAGTCCTTAGTTGATGACCGAAAACCAACACTAAAATGACATCTTTGTCATATAAGGAAATAATGCCGACTTGTTTAATCTGAGCAGGTTACAATCAAGCTTATACCCAAGCTCAAGCACATAAATTTTTTTTAACATCGCACTTCGGGACAGAATATGATCTTGCAACGCTCTTTGACACTTCGTCTTACCTGTTTTTTTTCGATCGCCACTGTGTTGGTGATCACCGGTTTATCCTGGGTTATCCATCATGAAATTGAAGGATACTTCTATAAAGAAGACGGCGTGATATTAAATAATAAAATGCATATGCTGCAGGATGTTATTGCCCGAACCGGTTTCAACAATGAGTTTCCAAAAATATTACACGGCTTGGAAAAAAATGAAGGGGTGGCGATTAAAATAGATAACCCGAATGATAAGATAGCACTGTATGTCTCGGATCATCTTCGTTTTCCTAATGATATCTTGTTCGGGCAACCGGTCGTCGTTGACTCTTTTATTGACAGACGCATGCCCAGCTACAGCTATCAATCAGTTGGTGGAATGCAGCCCAGGCAGGAAAGTTTATTAGAGTGGCAGGATCAGGATAACCTTTATCGGGGCATGCAGTACCATTTAACCTTACCCAATGATAATAGCTCATCCGTAATTGTAACGCTGGCGATTAACATTAATCACCACCGTGATTTTTTGCATAACTTTGGAACAATATTAATCAAGTTTACTGTTCTTGCCGCGATAATTAGTGCGCTTTTAGGCTGGTTTATCACCTACAGGGG
>JBATHQ010000492.1:0-2203 GCA_049667005.1 Psychromonas sp. | reverse complement strand
AGCAATAAAATGCAGTAAATAATGCAGATGACCGTGGTCAATCGTACCAAGCATCTTCAACACGGATTGGTATTCAATATTACCGGAGCCAAATGCAAGTGCTTGATCCGTTAAACTTAAGGCATCGCGCATACTGCCTTCAGCGGCTTTTGCAATGACATTCAACGCCGCACGCTCGAAAGTCGCCTTCTCCTGATTCAGGATATAAGCCAATTGATTTTCAATTTCCTGCGGCAGAATCGCTTTCAGGTGAAATTGTAAACAACGGGACAAAACCGTAATCGGTAATTTTTGCGGATCGGTTGTCGCTAACAGGAACTTTACATACTCAGGCGGCTCTTCCAGCGTTTTCAACAAAGCATTAAAACTATGCTTGGAAAGCATGTGTACTTCATCAATAAGATAGACTTTATAACGCCCTTGAGCAGGTTTATATTGGACGTTATCAAGCATTTCACGCGTATCATCGACCTTGGTGCGGGAAGCGGCATCAATCTCTAACAGATCAACAAAACGTCCCTGATCAATCGCCTGGCAATGCACACATTTACCACAAGGGGTTGCTGTCACTCCCTGTTCACAATTAAGGCTTTTTGCCAGAATACGGGCGATAGTGGTTTTTCCCACGCCGCGCGTACCGCTAAAAAGATAAGCATGATGTAATCTGTTTTGTGCCAGGCCATTAGATAAAGCGGTCAGTACATGTTGCTGGCCGATAACTTCCTGGAAATTACGTGGTCGCCATTTTCGTGCTAAAACTTGATAACTCACAAAAATTACTCGCCTTCAAATTCAATTAAGGAAAAATGCGGCACATTAAGTCCGGTGATTTTTGCAGCCCCTTTTAAGGCTGGTAACTCAATAACAAAGGCCGACTCAATAACAGTCCCCCCGGAACGTTGAATAAGTTTTATCGAGGCTTCTGCTGTGCCACCGGTGGCGAGAAGATCATCCACTAATAAGACTCTCTCCCCTTCTTTGATCGCATCACTGTGGATATGCAGTGTATCCGTACCATATTCAAGCTGATAGTCCTCATGAACCGTGGTTCTTGGCAATTTACCCGGCTTGCGCACAGGGACAAAACCGGCGCCAATAGCGGCGGCCAGAGGAGCCCCAAAAATAAAACCACGCGCTTCAGTACCCACTACTTTATCAATTTTCTGATCTTTATAACGTGCCACTAATAAGTTGATGGTCGCCGCAAAAGCTTCACCATTTTCAATCAGGCTGGTGACATCGCGAAACATAATGCCCGGAATCGGATAATCAGGAATAGTTTTGATACAGTTTTTTATATGTTGCAGTGTACTTGCTGTCATTTTCTAATCTCTTTTTTAAAAGCTAAGCGCTTAGGGTAATTAGTTGCAAGAATATGTGCAAGTTATTGCTTCATATATTCCGCCATGGAGGTGAAAAAGATAAGCTTAGGCAAAGACAAAAGCGTGTAACTTAAAGCGGATCATAATTATCACATAAATAATAATACTCAGGTATACTGCCGCTTTTTCAAAGAGAGAGTCAACAGATGAAAATAACACTTGCCCCGATGGAAGGGGTAATGGATCACCATATGCGTCAATTATTAACGTCAGTAGGTGGTTATGATCTCTGTGTTACTGAATTTATTCGCGTCGTTGAGTTACGTCTGCCGGCAAGAGTATACCGGCGCCTCAGTCCGGAATTAGATAACAATAGTAAAACCGCATCAGGCACGCCGGTACGCATTCAATTATTAGGTCAAAATGCGCATTGTTTAGCTCAAAATGCCGACAGAGCGATCCGCATTGGCTCAGATGGCATTGATCTTAATTTTGGCTGTCCGGCAAAAACCGTCAATAAAAACAAAGGTGGTGCGGTATTACTGAAATCACCGGAAACCCTCTATGAAATTGTCAAAGAGGTGCGTAAAGTTGTACCTGAATATCATACTCTGAGTGCAAAAATACGCTTAGGTTATGACGATAAAAGCCTGGCCATTGAAAACGCACAAGCCGTCGCCGAAGCAGGTGCGGATGAAATTGCAGTACACGCTCGGACTAAAGAGGAGGGATACCGCCCTCCGGCGCATTGGCACTGGATAGCTAAAATCAAAGAGGCAATCAACATCCCGGTGACCGCCAATGGTGATATTTTCTCTGTTGAAGATGCCCGGCGTTGTATGGAGATAAGCGGCTGTGATCGTTTAATGATTGGCCGCGGT
>JBATHQ010000491.1:0-3379 GCA_049667005.1 Psychromonas sp. | reverse complement strand
TTAAGTATTTATTCGACTACTTATACGACTCAGACAATGCCATAAAATCACTCCAGTGTAGTATTTCTACACTTGTAATGGGGTTATTTTTCAATAGATTCATAGCTATAGCAGATCCCAATCTCGCGGAAGATATACCCCTAAACTTATTGAAAGAGCCAAAAAACAATGGATCAAGTAATGGCCATACTGAAAGTACAACAGCCTGTGAGAAACCGTAACGATTATTAGGTGTCATAATCATTGATGGATGAAACAGACTTAGTCGCTCAAACTCAAGCTCTTTTAAACCTTCTTCAAGTTCACCCTTAGCGCGCAAATAAAATGAAGATGATGTTGCTTTCACTCCAACCGAACTTAATAGTTCAAAATGAGTAACACCCGCTTTTTTGCATGCAGATGCAAAGTCTAAAACAGCATTTTTATCAATTTTAATGAATTCTTCTTTACTCATTTTTGATGGTTGACCAACACCAAGTGTGCAAATTGCTGTGTCATGCCCACTCAAAAAAGGCTCATATGATTTAGGTGAAAATATGTCGATTTCATGTTGAACAACCGATTGACCAACAATATTTTCAGCAGGCCTTCTACCAAGTAAAGTCAATTGTTTAACTGATGGCATCCTGGATAGTGTTAATGCCGTGTGATTTCCAACTGCACCTGTAGCGCCAAGCATAACTATTTTATTAGAGTGAGACATATATTCCTTTAACGATACCAACACCTTAACAACTGACGTGTAAGTTGGCGTTGTTTTTGCGCCTTTTTCTCTTGCAAAAACGATGACAACCGTAATACGTCCAGTTGATTAACTTATACACGCCTTTCGAATTGTTCCAAGTGACTAATAAGTTGATCTAAAAAGTAAAATTGATAATCAGATTTACTTCGATTGAAATGATACGAAAGCTCACCAATAACTTGCGTTAGATCGTAAGGTGTAAAACGAATCCATTTTTTTCTTTTGTTTTCAAGATCAATCTTTGTAGTTTTATTCGTCATTACAAAGACTGCGTGCTTTAAAATTGCTTCTTTTTCATCTTGAGATAAATCTACTTGTAAATATTCGTTAGTCATAACTTATAAGCCGTTGTCAGTATTTTTATTTACGCACATTTTATATCAGACTCGTGTCTAATCAAGTGACAACATGAACTAGATTACCCAAACTGAAGTAACGAAGATCGGGGTCTTTCATTTTGCACACAATGAAAGACCTAATAGTTTATTTATTTTTGCACGGATTTATGAATCGAGGTACTAGTCATAATTTCCTCTAATTGCATAACAGCGTATATGAATTACTTAATATTGTATTTTTATCTATCGTTTAATTAAAAACTGCGGAATCGGGAGTGATTTTTCTAAACATATCTCCTCAGATTCAAAGGAACTACACCCATCTTTAATTAGATCCCTACCAATTAATAATATTGCGACTTTAATTATATCTTTCGGTTGTTCAGCCTCAATACTTATTCCCATAAGGCACACCACCCCTTTTTCATACAAACAACCCAGCTCATCACCAATCTTTCTATAATCATCAGGTCTGAAGTTATCACCAGCGGTTATATGTACCAAGACGTGTTTAAGTGCCATCGAGTTAATATTAATTAGTGATTCATAGTTAAATATTTTATAAAGAGCATCTTCATAGTGACTTAGAATATCACTTTTTTTTCTAATAACTTCATATCTAAATGCTGCTTTTTTATTGGCATTTGCAAAGTTTTTGAACTCAGCCCAATCATAACAATTAGAAACTACTTCATCCTTCATTACCCTTGTTAGGGCATAGATAGGTTTGTAATAGTTATCAGCAAGTAAATCTAATTGTGCAGAAGTAATATAAGTTGAATTAAATGATTCTTCGGTTGGAATAGTTAGCATAAAATCAACATGTTGTTGTAATAGCTCTAATTTTGTATCTGTATTCTTTTCGTTAGGTAAAACGCTACTAATACCACAAAGTACCCCCCTATTTTTTAGGCTTTTTGAAATAGAAAAAACGGTTTCAATTGCAGCTAAATCGTCTATAGAAAAGAGAAAAAAAGTAACTTCACAAGGGCCTATTATTCTCTCCATACCATCAAAATCAGAAGTTATATAACCACCATTTTGCTCTTGTTCTAATGCATTAATCTTGAAAGATAAATGTTCACTCGAAACTTTTAAAACATCTTGAGTAACAGTGGATATTACAAAGAAATCAGCACTAATATCCCTATTATCTGAAATATGCTTTACAACAGCCTCGCCTTCTTTGCCAACTCCGATAATTTTCACTTCATTTGTAAAATCATTTCCAATATCAATTAATTCTACTGTTTTTTTCATTTTATCTTTTCCCTAATCTCAAATGATATTGCAACCAATTACACTCACCGGTAAGTTACAGTGTAACTTACTGGTGAGTGTAAAAAATGTTACTGGTAAGTAGTCTGTTGGTTAGTTTATTTATACGCATCACTTGGCTTTACGAACGCTGCCGCCACATTATCAGCTTCAATTTTTTCTCCAGCTAAATAATGATCACTCCATGTGCTTTTTATTAATTTATATGTTCCAAGCCCCCCTTTGTATTTAGAATCATAACTTGTACGAAAGCCATTCCGATTAAGGTGAGAAGCTAACTCTTCAGCAGACATTACTTTATCTTGATTACTTAGAAACGTAGCAAGATCTGAAATATATTGTTTTTTGATATCCATGTTTACACCTTAATTATAAATTATAAAAATTAACTAGATTACGGCTGATGTATCAACATACTGCATACTAAATGCAAAGAGGTCACGTTATGGTAACTCTAGATTTAGCATGTAATTAAATAAGGTTTTTTCTTCCAACAACCATAAGGGTGCCGAAAAAGGTGTCAGGGGGAAATGTTAATTATTTTTTGTAAAAGAAGTGCTAGAAAAGTGCGATGGTCAGAAAAGTGCGAGGTCTTTCATTTTGCACACAATGAAAGACCCCATAGTTTCTGTAGTTTCTGAGCATAGTTTCTGTGAAATACTAGAATCTTGGGAGGTAAAGCCCTGGCATAAAATATCTGCAACGAGACACTGTAGAAGGTTATGTAAAACTAACGAATAAGGTTAAATTGTGCGAGGAACGAGCCACAATTTAACCGGTTGTTGGATGAGCCCGGATCTGGAGAGTATTGCACTGTTGAAAATATATTTTGAAGTTTCACCCTTTCAGTTGGCTTATTAGTACAACAAGCCAGCCAATGGGTTGTAAGTATTACCTTTGCGGCAACATTTTTATCTGTAATGCGGCATTACTGATTAATTTTATTGTTTTTAGGCCACGCGTAGCCCTCAGCCATAACTGCTGATTTTTTCTCTCTGTATTTGGGATGAGTATTTAC
>JBATHQ010000490.1:0-1624 GCA_049667005.1 Psychromonas sp. | reverse complement strand
CTAATGTCAATTCCGAATCTGAAGTGGCAACGGCCTTCTTATTGGTCACATCAAACCATTTTTCGATACGGTGGATAAACCAGTCAAATACGCTAACGATAGCAACGTAATAGCATGCCACGGCAAGTAAGGTTTCAATAACCATAAAGTTTTGTGTGTAAAGGCGCTGGCCGACCATCAGTATCTCAGAAAGAGAGATCACTGAAACCAAAGAAGTCAGTTTAACGATAGTCACAAACTCATTGGACAATGACGGCAGAGCAATCTTAAAGGCTTGCGGTATGATGATCATTCTTTGGATCCCTGCGAAGGATATCCCCAACGCTTTGCCAGCTTCCGTCTGTCCCTTATTAACAGATAACAACCCACCGCGATGAATTTCTGCAATATAAGCAGCTTCACTAGCAATCAGAGCAATCAGTCCTGAGGTAAATGGTGAAGATAGCCACTGTGCACTAGATGGGAAAAATAAAGGCATATTGTATATAAAAATGATCAATACAATCAGTGGTAAGCTACGAAATAGCCATATGTAACTACTAACGATTAAACTTAGTGTTTTAAAATGAGACTGTTTAGCTAGAGCTAGAATAACCCCAATAATATTTCCGAAAACCCAGGTTAATACGCTTAGCTCTATAACCAGCAACGAGGCTTCCCAAAAATCAATATAAGTGAACAAGCTGATAAAATATGACCAATCAAATTGCATATCGAACTCCTAGAACAGGCCCAGTAATTTACCTGAGCCTGCTAATATAGTGCTATAAAGAGCCATCAAGAGCGGCTTTGATTTCTTTTTCGTTTGGCACAGAGACACTGTATTCGGCAAGTAACTTTTTAAAGGCATCACTTTTTTTAACGCTAGCGACGGCAGACGCTAACTTTTCTTTGAACTCTGCATTGCCTTTTTTAACACCAAGACCAACAACAACCGGGTAGATAATGTCACTGGTTAGGGCTAATTTGCCTGATTTATCCGCAGCGGATCTTGCAACAGCTGCGTCTTCGAACTGCGCATCCACCATTCCGGCGATAACGGCTTGGCTTGCTTCTGGCGAGGTTGGAAATTCACGCACATCGATTTTATCTAGCCCCTTCGGAAGACATTCTGTGTCGGAGACTGCATTTAACTTCTTGATCCAGGCTGCACCTTGAATTGAACTTACACGTTTACCACACAAATCTACCGGTTTAGAAGGTGAAAACTCAGCATCCTTTAGTGCCAGTATCACACCACCGGTTTTCATATACGGGATGTAGTCGATCTGTTTTGCTCGCTCAGGGGTGACGTAAAGTGTCGATGCAATAACGTCAAACTTTTTCAAATTGACTCCCATAACTAGGTTTGCAAAGCGAGTGTCTAAGAACTTAGCTTCTTCGCCCATCTCTATGGCAACCAGGCGCATGAAATCTGCATCAAAACCTGATGCTGTTTTTCCATCCAGATAATTATAAGGAGGATAAGTCAAGTCTGTGCCTATTGTCAGAGTCTCTTTTGCCATAACGTTTCCACCTAACAGCGCAAGGCCAAGACCAACAGCAGTAATAAGTGATTTCTTTTTATTCGCAATATTCATAATGATACCTCTCTAGGATTGTTCAACAATTATTGTTCAACAAT
>JBATHQ010000489.1:0-3869 GCA_049667005.1 Psychromonas sp. | reverse complement strand
TCGGTAATGAGAAATAAACGCCCTGCAAGATCCATGTGGATATAGTTTTGCTTATGACGGTTATGCTCGTAACCGCCGCCTTCGCCGTGTCCTGGTACTTCAATACCAACTTCTGTCATATACGCGTCTGTTTGTGCGATATCCCGCGTCAATGCTTTTCCTAACAGGCTGGATTTGCCAAGCTCGCTACGCAGCTCAGCTGCTTCTTCAAAATTCATTAAAAGTGGTTGGTAGTTCATTGTTATTTCTCCTGCTCAGACGCGTTAACTTCCAGAGAATAAAAACCCGTCCAGTGGTAAGTTTTACCATTAATTTGTAGTTGGTGTTGAGTGCTGTCAGTAGCATCTTGTTGATTGCTGATCATCACTGTCACCGTTGATGTTGCTGTCAAAATTTCGACCACTGAACCAATCTCACTATGGCCAATCACGCTGATATTTTTGACCTGACCACGTGCATTAACAGATTGTTCGAACTCTTCGTTAAAGTGGCCGTGTGTTTCTAATACTGAAGCAAATAGCGTTGATTTCCCTTTGCTGCGTAGGATAAATGCGGGTTCTGAGCGCAGGTTGAAACTTGGATCGTTAGCGCCTGTGCGGGTAAAGATCACTTCGCCGCAGCTATTAGTGTCACCTGAGACATTTGAACTGGTACCTAACCAAGTGTAATAAGTGTGGTTTTGTAACCAGCTTACTAATGCGCAGTCATTTGCTTGACCCGTTGCGATATTCCACAGGTGCTGGTAACCGTAGTCACTGCCTAGTGTTGCAACTTCTTTATTGCCCTGATAGGGAAAGTTAGTACGAATAATTTGCCCCGCATATTGATGAGAGTAGTCGTACTGATGCTCGTTTTCACTCTTTAAACGGTATAAATCAAGCAGTAATGGCGCCTCTAATGGGTCAAGTTTGAGCATAAATACACTACGCTGCATGCCTACGCCATCGAAGTGCTGATTTGCAAAGGCGCTCATGCCGTTGATGTTGGCATCTTCAACTTTGAAAAAATGCGGTAAACCATGCACACTGTCTGCACGCTCAACATCGAAGTAGTTTTGACAGGTTTGGTCAATCGTCACTGCATTATGTGCAATAGTTTGCCGTGCGTAAGATTTGTTCTCGTCTAAGTAACGACCTCCAAATTTAGTCTCAACGTTTACCCAGCGACAGAAACCGTATTCACGCAATACTTCCTGGCCGCGGTTAAAAAAAGTAATACCCAGCGTGTCAAAGTGACCGTGCCCCATACCGTGCTGTCCGTAGTTCATCACCAGTTGAGAAACATCACCGCGCTTATCCTGCATGCGCATAAAGCCTTGTGCGCCTTGATCGCCATCCGGACCTTCATTGAGCTCGACACTTGGCCAGAAAGGCATGCCAATGGTTTTTTCTGCACTTGCAGCTTCGTATGCACGAGACAGTTCAAGACCACATGGATGCATCCATACCGCGTCTTGAATTTTTGCCATACCCAACAGATTGTCATTACAGCCGTAATGTTTGCTGTAAACACTGACTGCCACTTGCACCCCCATATCCGTGATCCCCATGGTATGAGAAGCATCGTTAAGTGAAGGAAACTCACCGTTAGGGTAGGCGGTCGAAAGTAGAGCTTGAACGGTGTTGCCAATTACTTTGCCTTTGTAGTTGTAGATATCAACTTCAGGCATGTGGCGGTTTAATACTTCAGCAAACACACAAGTAGGGCGGATCGCGTAACGGTGGTAATAAGGCCCTTCCATGTAATAACCTGAAGGGGCGAACAGTTGCGAAATTTGCGCTAAAAAGCCACCCGTTTCATTACCCGCTAAACCGTAAACTGACATTGCTAAATATTCAGGCTTACCAATTGCTAAACCACAGATACCTACTGCAGCCACTGCCCAGATGCCGTGGTTATGAATACGATCAAAGTCGTGCCCATACTTAACAGTGAACATCTCCAGCATCGGTGCAAATACACGGCTTTCAATATAATCACGTTGATCCTGGGTCATCGTTGAAGCAACACAAGAGTAAGCTAAACTGGTGTAGAACAACCAGCAATGTTCATTTAAGATTTGATGGAACAAACGTCCGGTAGGATTGGTGTTCTTTTGCACGTGAAAATCGAAGGTTAGGTATTTATGTGCATATTCTGTCAGTAAACGGGTCACGAAATCTGCGTATTTATCTTCTTTAGTAATGAGAAAAAGACGACCTGCGAGGTTCATGTAGGTGTAATTTTGTTTGTGACGGTTATGTTCGTAACCACCGGCTTCACCGTGACCCGGGACATCAATAGGAAGCTGCATAAATGCATCAACGGCTTTTTGGTTTGCTGCAATGGTTTTGCCCATCAAGCTTGAGCGGCCTACTTCATTATTAAGTTCTGTTATTTCCGCATCAGTAAGCAAAATTGGTTGTCTGGTTGTCATCATCATTACCCTATATGTCAGAGGTTATTTTAAAATCATATATAAAGTAATACAATATTAAGTATGTTCATACAAGATCATCTTAAAATAATGATAAAAATCACATTTATTTTATTACCAGGCAAATTACTAGCCAAATAGAGAGGCGGCAACAATAATTTAATCCATTGAAATCGAAAATCGTAGTCAATATATTTCGACATAAATCACATATTTTCAAGCATATTGTATTACAATTGGGTTTTATGGTTTATCATTTGACTATTCAACAATCATTCATTTTTCAGTTAATCACTCTAGGAGATAACACATGAGCCATTTTTTCAAAATAGAAGAACATCAATGGGAAGATATAGGTGGTGGTATTAAGCGTAAAATCGTTGGTTACACTGATGATTTAATGGCTGTTCACCTATGTTTCGACAAAGGGGCGATTGGCGCTCCTCACGCACACGAAATCCATGATCAAATTGGTTATGTGGTGAGCGGCAGTTTTGAAGTTGAAGTTGAAGGTGAAAAGCAAGTGCTTAGCGCTGGCGATGCTTATATTGTAGCCAAACATTTAGTCCATGGTGCCGTTGCACTTGAGCAGGACAGTATCCTACTTGACATGTTTAATCCAGCGCGTGAGGATTTTTTAAAATAATCGTTTACATAACCTCAATTGCTAAGGTAACTATATGAAATCATTAAATATCGCGATTATTGGCGAATGCATGGTTGAACTACAAAAAAAAGATGATGGGCTGAAACAGACATTCGGCGGAGATACGCTTAATACCGCACTGTATTTATCGCGTTTAACGCAATCCCATGGCATCAAAACAAGTTATATAACGGCACTGGGTAATGACCCATTCAGCGCGGACATGCTCGAAAAATGGCAGACGGAAGGTTTAGATACCAGCCTGATCCCGCAGATAGCCGGTAAACAGCCCGGATTATATTACATCGAAACCGATGATACCGGCGAACGCTGTTTCCATTACTGGCGCAGTGATTCCGCGGCCAAATATCTCTTTGACCAGCAGGATACGCCCGCATTAATCGCTAAACTTCTGCAATACGATGCTATCTACCTGAGCGGCATTACCCTGGCTATTCTCACAGAAAATGGCCGTAAAGTGCTGTTTGATTTCCTTGAGCGGTATAAAGCGCAGGGCGGTAAGGTATTCTTCGACAACAATTATCGACCTAAACTTTGGGTTAGTCGGGAAGAAGCGATTAATTGTTATATGAAGATGCTTGCCTTTACTGATACCGCCTTGCTGACTTTTGATGATGAGCAGGATCTTTACGGTGATACAGAGGTTAATCAATGTATCGCACGAACCGCAGATGCTGGTGTTAAAGAGATCATCATTAAACGTGGCAGTGAAGATTGTTTGGTCGTCGAGGATCGGAAGGTGCATCACGTTACCCCGACCATCGTAAGTAACGTTGTTGATACCAC
>JBATHQ010000488.1:0-1581 GCA_049667005.1 Psychromonas sp. | reverse complement strand
TGGCTTGTATCTAAGGCTAGCCTAGGTAATATATGCTCCAGTTATTTTTTTTAGTAAAATCACTGCTAAAGGTGATTATGGAGCACGCAGTCTAATGTCAAAAACAGCAATTGTTGAAGTATTCAACAGTAAATTCCCGATTGGTACAACAGTGACGGTTCAAGGTTGGATTAGAACCCGTCGTGATTCAAAAGCCGGTATCTCTTTCTTGTCCATTTATGATGGTTCATGTTTTGATCCAATCCAAGCTGTTGTTCCTGCCGAATTAGAAAATTACAGCTCTGAAGTGTTAAATTTGACGGCAGGTTGTTCTGTGCAGGTAACGGGTGAATTGGTTGAAAGTCCGGGACAAGGTCAGAAATTTGAAATTCAGGCGACCCAGGTAACCGTATTTGGTTTTGTACAAGACCCGGATACTTACCCGATGTCTGCAAAACGCCACAGTATTGAATATATGCGTGAACATGCGCACCTGCGCGCTCGTACTAATATGTTCGGCGCGGTAACACGTGTGCGTAACTGTCTGTCACATGCGATTCATAACTTCTTTTATGAAAAAGGTTTTAACTGGATCAGCACACCGATTATCACCGGTAACGATGCAGAAGGCGCAGGTGAAATGTTCCGCGTCAGTACACTTGATATGACCAATCTTCCGAAAACCGAGCAAGGTGCGATTGATTACAAAAAAGACTTTTTTGGTAAAGAGACTTTCTTAACCGTATCAGGTCAGTTAAATGCTGAAACCTATGCTTGTGCATTAAGCAATGTATATACTTTTGGCCCGACTTTCCGTGCAGAAAACTCCAACACCACACGTCATCTGGCTGAATTCTGGATGGTTGAACCGGAAATTGCTTTTGCTGAGTTAGCCGACGCTGCACAACTCGCTGAAGATATGCTTAAATATGTCTTTAAAGCGGTTTTGACTGAACGTGCAGACGATATGAAATTCTTTGCTGAACGTGTGGATAAAGAAGCGATTGCCCGTTTAGAAAAAATCATCAGTTCTGAATTCGTGCGTATGGATTACACTGACGCGATTGAAATATTGCAAAACTGCGGCAAGCAATTTGAATTCCCGGTTGAATGGGGCGTAGATTTACAATCTGAGCATGAACGTTACCTTGCCGAAGAGCATATTGGCGCACCAATCATCTTACAAAACTACCCTAAAGATATTAAAGCTTTCTACATGAAATTAAATGCGGATGGCAAAACGGTTGCGGCAATGGATGTATTAGCACCGGGTATCGGCGAAATCATTGGCGGTAGTCAGCGCGAAGAAGATTTAGCTGCACTTGATAAACGTTTTGAAGAGATGGGCTTAAACAAAGAAGATTACAGCTGGTATCGTGATCTGCGTAAATACGGCACCGTGCCACACGCAGGCTTTGGTCTTGGCTTTGAGCGTTTGGTCTCTTATGTTACTGGTGTACAGAATATTCGTGACGTTATCGCCTTCCCTCGCGCGCCAGGTACTGCGGACTTCTAACCACTGAATTTAAGATTGTAATTAAATAGACAATGAAAAAAGCCAACATCTCTGTTGGCTTTTTTATGGGATTAATTTTAGTCTCG
>JBATHQ010000487.1:0-2863 GCA_049667005.1 Psychromonas sp. | reverse complement strand
AAAGCCAAGCTTGAACGGCAGAAAAAATATGAAACGGTATTCATGAATGGAAAACAGGTGAGAGTGAAACGTCCTCCGATGATTGAAGGAATACCTGTTGATGAATTCATTAGTCAAAACGCAGATGTGATTTGGCTACATCAGAACGAAATGTGGGAAGAAATTTAATGTAGTGCTGTTAAATCGCTGGCAATCCCCTGTAGCAATCCCCTGTAGTTAGAGTCTTCGCTCTTATTGGGTGTATAAAAAACGCTACACCTGTAAGGTTGTTAATGTTCGATCTTTACGATTTTAGATATCCATTTTTTACTAAGTACTCATCTAAAAGTTATACAGTATTTTGAGGGGGGCTGGTTAAAATGTTTCTGGCTTTACTCGAGCAATGCCAGAATTTTTCCTCACTCAAGCTCTGCGTGGGAATACTTCTGCCTAGCCGTTCTAGTTTTTCTCAAGCTTTCGCTTTAAGCGTATGCTTTAACTTTTGTCGCTGGTAGTTTCGCCCTGACGGCGACTAGACGATTAGAAACCGAAACACTGTTTCGCAGTTCGAAATCGTCATGCTTCTTAATGCCGAAAAATAAAAGGTAAAGAGAGTTTTGTTCGTGACACTATGCTGTCGCATAACTCACAGCGTCACCCCTGGCCATTTTTTTGATCTTGCGCTGCCCAACCACTTCTTAACGCACCGTCTTTAAGGGCAAGATTACGAAGTCGTACTTTTATTTTGATGCTCTTGTGGTTCTTTTTTTGCATTCACTTTGTTGTTTTTGTAGACAAGTTTGTTTATGTTTTACCCGTTTTCATGGAATCAAACTTCAAATAATTTAAGATTTGCATTATAAATTTTGAATATCCAGTAAAAAACGCAAAATATTAATGTTTTTAGGATGAGGTGGCTTTGATTAGACTTTGCTTGTCAAAGTAACTTGTTCAGTAGTGTGATCTAAAACGGTTCGTAATCTTGCCCTTCACCGTCTTTGAATGCACATCCTTGTGCATGCAAAGACTAATTAATCAACAAGGGCACGCAGAGCTTAGCCCGCTCATAAGCCTGAACTGGCGTTCAATTTGCTCCATGATTTCATTTGCTAAAGCCATTGTGCAGCCCAAGAAAAATGGAAGGGGAATATTGTAGCCGCATCGTTTTGGAAGGCTACTTAGATTCCCGATAGTACAATTCGGGAATGACGGTGGGCAAAACAGGGCTTTTGGGGCGCGGAGCGAATTAGACGGCAGTCTAGCGTCATGAGCGGGCGAGCTCTGCAAGCCCTTTTTTTAGTCCGCCTTGGTTTTTTGTTTTTTTATGCAAATAACAAATCGATGCGCAGAGCGCATATGCGGACTAAAGGCCGCGCCCCAAGGGCAAGATTACGAACTTAGAGCTTAGTTTTGATTTTATTTTGTCCTTGTTGTGATTCCTGATGTTTGTTAGTGAGACCTAGCTCTATAGATCCTAATCAGGGAAAGGATCGATTTGTAGATCTGATCTAACTGTGATCATATACTTCTTTTTATCTTTAAAAGAAGTCTGACATGACCCAATTAACTTTAGTAAACCAACTTTCAATTATCCGTGATCCTCGGCAACCGAGGAAAATACACCATAATTTGGTCGATGTTTTATTTTTGGCAATTACGGCCGTTATATCTGGGTGCGAAGGTTGGGAAGAAATAGAAGATTTTGGTAATGATAAATTAGACTGGCTAAGGAAATATTTACCCTTTACTGGTGGAATACCAACAGATGACACAATTTCTCGGATTTTTCAGTTAATTGATCCAAACGAATTTCAAAAGTGTTTTGCGAATTGGATGAAAAGTTGCTGTGAAATGAGCCATGGCAGTATTATTGCTATTGATGGAAAAACCTTAAAAGGTTCGTTTAACAAGCAAAATAAAACAGATACTATTCATATGGTTAGTGCTTTTGCAGCGGCTAATTCAGTTGTATTAGGGCAGGTGAAGACGAACGAGAAATCGAATGAAATTACGGCAATTCCAAAGCTTTTAGATTTACTCGATATACGCGGATGCCTTGTTACCATTGATGCTATGGGCTGTCAGACAAAGATAGCTAAAAAAATAGTTGATAAAGGTGGCGATTACTTATTACCAGTGAAAGGTAATCAGAAAAAATTACAATCAGCGCTTGACCACATATTTTCTATTAACCGGCTAGAAGCTAAAGAAACAGAAACTTATTCCACATCAGAAAAAGGGCATGGTCGCGAAGAAAATCGCCACTGCATGGTTGCAGATGCTAGTGAAATAGGCGATTTAGTGTTTGAATGGCCAGCTTTGAAAACGCTCGGGTATGTGGTTTCTTTTAGAACGGAGAAAGGAAAGGAAACAACAGTTGCTGTGAAGTTTTATATTAGCTCTGCAGAATTAGACGCCAAGGCGCTTTTAAATGCATCAAGAGATCATTGGTCTGTCGAAAATAACTTGCACTGGCAGTTAGACGTATCAATGAATGAAGACGCATGTCGAATTCGGCAACGCAATTCAACTGAAAACCTTGCAACAGTTCGGCATACAAGCTTGAATTTATTAAAAAATGAAAAATCATTTACAGGTGGGATGAAGAGAAAACATAAGCAAGCAAATCGAAGCGATATTTATAGAGAGAAAGTAGTATCTGGTTTGTCTCTGTTTTGACCTATAAATATCAACAGGTTGAGATTGTTAATGTGACTTATATCACTCGTAATCTCGCCCTTCATAAACAAGCGAATCGAAGTGATAGCTATAGAGAAACAATCGTGTCAGGCTTTTCTTTAATTGTTTGATAAGTGATCTTTTGGGTGGGGGATGTGATCTAAAACGGTTCGTAATCTCGCCCTTAGTTGTTAGAAGCAACTAG
>JBATHQ010000486.1:0-2951 GCA_049667005.1 Psychromonas sp. | reverse complement strand
ATTTTATGCTGGAAAGATGACGCATTTGCATTTATAGAGATCTCTATAAATGCAAATTACAAAAATTAACTTATTATTTTCAATAAGTTAATACGTTTAAAATATGAAACTTGTGGATAACGTATTCATATAATGCGCAATAAAAGTGGCAAAACCATTCATATGAATTATATCTGCATATAAAAACAGCTATCTATAAGGAGAGTAAATATGCCAGTTCCCCTTTTATTGAACCAATCCGTACCGAATTAAAAACACGGCACTATAGTATTCACACAGAAAAAATTATGTTGGATTAGATTGCTTAGGGTGTAGTTCTTTCGAATCGACGGAAAAGTGCTCAAGTAAGTTCGCATAAAAGATAAGGGTGATTGTTTATAGGTAAGCGTAAATTTAACCCACCTGTACGGATTAATGCCAGTATGCTAAGTGCTCATTGTTAACATTCCATGGAAGTAAACTCTCAAACTGCTCAATTGTTTCAACCAATGGTAGTTCTTTGATGATATATGACAGGTAAGCATAGGGCTCAAGTTCATTGGCTTTCGCGGTTTCAATCATACTGTAGATCGCGGCGCTTGCATTGGCTCCTTTAACGCTGTTCGAGTGCAACCAATTCTTGCGGCCAACAACAAACGGGCGAATAGCATTTTCAGCCGCATTATTATCAAGCGGAATAATACCGTCCTCCAAGAAGCGCGTTAAGCGCACCCAATTATTATTGAGGTAGCGTAATGCGATACCCAGTTTAGAGGTAACGTTAACTTGTGTTAATGACGTTTCTAGCCAGACTTGCATTTCTTCAATAATCGGTGAAGATTTATCCTGACGAGCTTGCTGTTTTTGCTCTGCTGGCAGTGCGTTGATTGATGTTTCAATGCGGTAAAGCTTCGCGATATAGTTAATTGCAACCTGTGCTTTGCCTGACTTTTTCTTTTGAACCTTCAGTGCTTCATCGAATTTTCGACGCGCATGCGCCCAACAACCGACTCGCGTTATATTACCTTTTTTGCATGCCGCGTTATAACCTGAGTAATCGTCTGTAACAAGATAACCATCAAAGCCATCAAGCAATTGAACAGGTACATGACCCGCTCTCGAGGGCGAGTAATCAAATAAAATAACACGCTGGCCAATAGCGCCCGCAACACCCACCCACATATAAGAGAGTGATTGCGCTGTTTTGCCTGGCTCATTCAACACTTGATAACGGGTTTCATCATAATGTATCAGTCGATGACTGACTAAATAGTCTCGCATTAAGTTAACTAACGGGATAAACAATGTCCCCACCTTTATCATCCAGTTTGCAAGTGTTGCCCGGGGAATATCGATACCATGACGCTTAAAAATATTTTCTTGCCGATATAAAGGCAATGCATCCTGGTATTTGCTAATGGCGACATAAGCCAGCAACCCCGGTGTGGCATTGCTTTTCGGAATGGCTTGTTTCGGCATACTTGCTGTTTTTATTCCCTGCTCGCAAGCACGGCAACCGTACTTTATGCGGATGTTTTTGATAACACGTATCGTGGCGGGGATGATTTCTAATTGCTCTGATATTTCTTCGCCAATTTTATGTAAAGCATGACCATCATAAGCACACACTTTTTCATCATCAGCTAAGTCGTGGACAACTTCAATGCGTGGTAAATGAGCGGGAAGAGGTTTACGCCCTGCCTTTTTACGCTCATAGCCTGGAATAGTGACAACATCCGTTTGCAGCGCGTCTTCCTCTTCAACAAGTGATTCTGCTTCATCAAAGAGTTCGCCTTGTTGCGGGTTTTGTTTTTCACTTGATGTGCCAAATCGTTGGTGGCGAGCCAAGCGCAGTTGCTCAATTAAACTATCGAGTTTGCTTTGCAGTTTTCCTATTTCATTATCTTTTTCAAGCAACAGTGCATGAAGTGTATCAATGTCTGTAGGTAGTTGTTTTGACTTGTTTTTCATGACTTATATTATACCAAAGTGGTATAAAAAAGCATCATAAAACCGTCTCATAATGTAAGGTTTTATGGGGTTTCATCGCAAAAACATCATAGCCATCGAGTAACCAGTTTAGCTGTTCGCCACTTAATGTGATCAGTGAATTTTTGTCCTTTAACGGCCATTTAAAACGGGCCTTATCGAGTGTTTTTAGCCATAAAATAAAGCCTGTTTTATCCCACGCCAATATTTTTATTTTATCGCGTCGTTTGTTGGTAAAAACAAATAACTGCTCTGAAAATGGATCAAGGCAAAGCGTCTCCTCAACGATAACGGCGAGTCCGTTAATTGCCTTTCTAAAATCGACTGGCTCACGGCAAAGGTAAACATTAGAAATTGACTTACTTGGTCTGATCATAATTGGCTCGCATAGGTAAATATTGATGCGAGCTCAGTGCTCGGTAATTCAATAACCACACCGTTGGGTAATGATATCCGGCAAAGGGCTTTTGACGTATCGCTTTGTATTGCAGAGAGAGAAACCGGGACAAGCTTTTTATTATTTCCCGTTTCAGGTAAAGCTCCTTTTTGACGCAAAACCGCACGATTGTGATAAAACAGCTTTAAATTCAAATGATGCCGTTTCGCATATTCAACCATTGATATGCCTTGAAGCTCAGCTTGCTGCGCATGCTGCAACCATTCTTGCTGTTTTTGGGTTAGTTGTATCTCTTGCATATTTACCACCTCAGTTAAATGAAAGTGGCATGATCTCAGTTATCGATGAAATATTTTAGGTGGGGATTAATTTACGCTTACGAATCAATTAAACCACGTCAGCCTTAAATGGTAATCCAAAAGCAATCAAACCACCTGTAAGATGCGACGAAATGAAGATTGTTATTGCGGCTCAGGTGTGAAATACAAAAACTGTTGTTATTAATTAAAGTATTGTTTTCGGAAAGTTAGTGATGTGATGACATATTGTGGCCAATATTACTTAACCACAACATCAAGATTAAAAG
>JBATHQ010000485.1:0-2879 GCA_049667005.1 Psychromonas sp. | reverse complement strand
CCGGGCATAATAAAACGATACTGGGCATTATCAAGGGTGGTGACCACATTCAGATTTTGCCGCGTCCACTGCGCACAGGCTAATGGCTCGGTCAAGACACCTTCATCTGCTAACAACTGGGTTAAATGCTCTCCCGAAGAGCCGCCCGCGGGATAAACAGCAATGGATTCTCCCCCCAGTTTGTGAATGGCGCGGGAAACATTTATGCCACCACCACCGGGCTCAAAAACCGGCGTAGAACAGCGCAGTTTCGCATCGGCAACAATTCGGGACGTGGTGGAAGCACAATCCAATGCCGGGTTTAGCGTTAGTGTAATAATTTTTGCCATGTAATTAATCCTTTTTGAAAATGAGTAACCATCAAGCATGCTTGTAACACTTTGCAATATAATGTGCTTTATCCCGCTCAACAAGCTTAATAAACTGCTTTTTAGAGGTCGCCGCACAGCTATGTTTTAAAAGCAGAACCGCGAGGCGAAGATGGGATTTGTAAACTTGCTGGGCATAATGGCGGTCAAGCTTGCCGCTTTTAATACAATGCTCTTTATTGCAGAAGTTGATCTGTGCTCAGATGAGCAAAATGGCTATTATTTGCTCAAATGTGTTTGCGTTTATAATTTTTTTATGTCAATTTAATAAAATTCAGTGCTTATTTATTGATCATATTAATCAATCATCCACTGATGGTAATGTATTAATTTACAAGTAGTTTGGGTATAGAAGAAGGATTCTTCGATGTGGCAAATAATTCCAACATTACTATCACGTAAAATAAAAAATGGGTTGCTTGTCGCGACGTTGGTGGCGGGATGGTTGAGCCCTGTTTATGCCAGTGCCGCTGAATCTGCTTCCCCGGTTGAAATTACATTTCTGACCTGGGGCGAATATATAAATACAGCGGTTATTGCCAAATTTGAAGCGCAGTATCAGGCTAAGGTGAAATTCGTTTATTTTGAATCAGACGGTGCCCGCGACGAACTGATGATGAATACAGAAGGCAAGGGCTATGATCTGATCCTGCTCGATAGAGCAAATATTTTATCCTATAAAAAACTTGGTTGGATCACTGCTTTTAATCGCGAGATTGCCCCCAATATCAACTATGCACGGTTACCTGTATTAGCAAATTTGGATAAAACCGATAACACCGATAAAATCTGCTCCCCATACTCCTGGGGTACCACTGGCATTGCTTATCGCAAAGACCTGATTGCTGAGCCTATCCGCAGCTGGAAAGAGATTTTTTCTCCTGCACCGGCGCTGCATGGCAAAATACTGATGTCCGATATGGCTAACGAAGTAATAGGCATGGCGCTGAAATCACTGGGTTATTCGATAGCAAGTTCGAACAGCCAAGAGATTGAAGAAGCGCGGCAACTGTTACTTGCCCAGGCGCCGCTTATTGCCGGCTATTCACCTGTGGCGAGCGAGTCTAAAAAAGCAAAACTGGTTACTGGAGAGGTCAGTGTTATCTTTACTTATAGCAGTGATGCACTGATGATGAAAGAGTTCGAGCCACAAATTGAATATACAGTGCCTGCAGAAGGGGGCGCGATTTGGGCTGATTTTATCTGCCTATCTGCAACAGCCGAACACGCTGAATTAGCACATCATTTTATCAATTTTATTAACCAGCCGCAGCAGGCTGCCGATAATGCCCTGTTTCTTTTCAGTGCGACACCAAACTCGGAAGCAGAAAAACTGCTACCCGCTGAATTTCGCAATAATCCGATAATTTACCCCGATGCCGCATCGGTCGCGCAGTCTGAACTATATATGTCGTTGCCGCCGCGCACTGTAAAAAAATACAATTCAATCATGAGAGAGCTGAACAATATCTTTAAATAATTTGCCGTGATATGGGACTTTGATATGCGCCTGAAACCTAAATTAGCACTGTTTATTTTACCCGTTATATTGCTGCAGATTATTATCCTGATAATTCCATCGCAGCTGCGTTATCAGGACTATGTTAGCGATAAAATGAAGGGGCATATCAGCGATTCAATTGAACAGGTGGAAAATACCCTGCATATTCGACTGCAAGCTATGCAGGCTGACAGTCTGCTTTTTTCGCGCAGTTCCATATTGAACAAATATATTCGTATCGAAGATGAAGAGATTCGTTTTAATCTCCTGCATCGGGTCGTATTGGGCGAGTTTTCCAGCTTTATGGATTCTCACCCCGAGTATATCGAAATCAGCCTGCTCGCCCTGGACGGGTATGAAGAGGTGTCATTGCATAACCAACATATCCGCAATCTTAGCGATCAGGAGCAAGAGTCGTCATATTTTAAAAATATCGTTAAGTCGCCGTCAGATTATGAGATCTCCCCACTAATCAATCCCGATAACGGGCAATGGACCTTGGTACTGGCCAGAAAAATTTTTCAAAAAAACTTAATTGAACAATCGCTCTCTACTTCGAGGGAGGTCAAAGGCTATCTGATTGTCAAAATGAATTTTGATTTTTTGGATTCTTTATTTAAACACAGTAGCCTCTTTGATAATGGCTTTATGATGGTACACAGCGCTAACGGGGATCCAATTATCATAAAAGGGGACAGTGAAGCAGTAAGCGCTTCATCATTGTTGAAAAATTTTACAGGCATGACAGGCAACAATGAATTGCAAATGACAGATTGGTCGGTTGACAATAAATCTTATATCGTCGGACAAAAGCAGTTGGCTAATGGCCTGATTTGCAGTATCGGATGGTCTGATTCCGGATTAGATGATTTATTAAAAAATATTGCTTATAGCTCTCTGACAACCATTTTGATAGTGACCATATTAACCGGGATGGTACTTTTCTGGCTATTAAACAAGTTACTTATCAAGCCGATTCTTGAGTTGGGTCGCGCAGCTAACATAATGGG
>JBATHQ010000484.1:0-4997 GCA_049667005.1 Psychromonas sp. | reverse complement strand
TTCACACGCTCGCACAAAATACACATTAGAAACCCATGGCGTAGAGAAGTTTAAAGGGGAAGTTGAATCGCGCTCCGGCATTAAGTTTGCGCCATCACGCCCTTATGAATTCACCGAACGTGGCGATCGTATCGGCTGGGTAAAAGGCAGCGATAATAAGTGGCATTTAACGGTGTTTATTGAAAACGGCCGTATTCTCGATTATCCGGGTAAACCGCTGAAATCCGGTTTAGTTGAAATAGCCAAAGTGCATCAGGGTGATTTCCGCATGACTGCGAATCAAAACCTGATTATTGCCAGTGTGCCGGAAGCTGAAAAAGATAAGATTGAAAGCTTAGCGCGAAAATGCGGCCTGATTGATGACAGCCATACCGAGCAGCGTTTTAACTCCATGGCCTGTGTGGCATTGCCAACCTGTCCTTTAGCGATGGCGGAAGCCGAACGCTACCTGCCAGGGTTAGTAAGCGATGTTGAAGCCCTGTTAACAAAACATGGCGTAGCACAAGATCATATCATTTTACGCGTGACCGGCTGCCCTAACGGTTGTGGCCGTTCAATGCTGGCTGAAGTGGGTCTGGTCGGTAAAGCCCCGGGTCGTTACAATTTATACCTTGGCGGCAATACTAACGGTACGCGTATACCGAAAATGTATCAGGAGAATATCGATGAAGCGACTATTCTCTCCACCCTGGACGAACTGATCGCACGCTGGGCTACAGAACGTCAGGCTGCTGAAGGTTTTGGTGATTTTGTGATTCGTGTTGGCATTGTTAAAGAAGTCATTATTGCTTCTAGGGATTTTCATGACTAATCAAATTAGTGACACAGCTTCGAAACTGGATCTCAGCTACCTGCAGACCCTGGATAAGGCGCAAGCGACTGAGGCTCTGGCAGAAGCGAATAAACAACTTGAGCAGATGACCGCCCAGCAGAGAGTGCGCTGGGCACTGGAAAACCTTGAAAGTGAATTTGTTTTATCTTCAAGTTTTGGTATTCAGGCAGCTGTTTGTCTGCATCTGATCACTCAGGAAAAAGCGGATACTCCGATTATTTTAACCGATACCGGCTATCTGTTTCCTGAAACTTACAAGTTTATTGATGATCTGACTACGCGCCTAAATTTAAATCTTAAAATTTATCGTGCCGAGCAGAGCAGCGCCTGGCAGGAGGCTCGTTATGGCAAGTTATGGGAGCAAGGTGTTGAAGGTTTAACACGCTACAACCTGATCAACAAAGTAGAGCCCATGAAACGTGCGCTTAAAGAGCTCAATGCCAAAACTTGGTTTTCAGGTTTACGCCGCTCACAGGCTTCCAGCCGCGGTCATTTGCCGGTCTTAAGCATTCAAAATGGCTGCTTTAAATTTTTGCCGATTATCGACTGGAGCAATAAGCAGGTACATTATTACCTGCAGGAGAATAATCTTGAGTATCACCCTCTTTGGGAGCAAGGTTACGTGTCCGTCGGTGATGTTCAGACATCGCGTCCGCTGGAAGCGGGTATGAGTGAAGAGGAGACGCGTTTCTTTGGCTTAAAACGCGAATGTGGTCTGCATGAAGATGATGCAGAACAGCAAGGTAGTGGTATTTAACCGCTATAACCACTTCTTTATACAAAGCCTTTGTTTGACAAAGGCTTTTTTGTTTCAGCTGAACTGTTACCACTGCGCCTCAAAGGCGCGTGTAATAGCTCCTGTACGCATAGCCCCGAGCCTGAGCATATTTTCCCGCTTGCAGCAGATAGCCCCTACTGAAAGCGCCTGCCGCCCTTAAACCTTGCCCCGCATGCTATGGTGCTGCAAACAATGCAGACTGAAAAAAGGATGCGCAGAACTTATCCGATCATGATCATAGACTGAAGTCTAACTCGCTCCGCCCCCCAGTCAACCTCACTATCAGTTGTACAAAAAAAGATCATTCGCTTAATTAACACCGTTTTTTTGTGATTCCGATCTGATTTCAGCTATTTTTAAGTCAGAAAGTGGATAAATACAATACCTCATTTGTGTTACAATACTACAGTTCGGCATTTATGTTATAATTTAGCTGGTAAACGAGACTGTTAAGCAGCTAAATTTCATTGATTTTTCTGGTTAAGACAAAAGTTCATTCCTGATTTGTTAGGCCGGGCTTTACCACCTAACCTATATAAGGTTCGCTGAACTGAAAGTTAGATAAGTCGCAATCCAGGCAAAATCGTGTTAATCAGATAAGAGAGATATAATGACTAAAGATAAATCTTTTGACGCTATCAAAGCGATTAAGTTAGAAAATGATAAATCCGCAGGTAACTTAGTTGACTGCATGCCGATTAAAGTAGAAAAAAAAGACTTTGATCTTTCTTTCCTTGATAACTTAAGTGTTGAGCATCCGCGTCTGCTAGTTCAAGCCAAAGATCTGCAAAATTTCAGAACCAACCTTAAAAATAATCCTAAATACTGTAAGTTTGATGATTTCATGAATAACTCTACCAATAAGTTCATGGATACAAAGCCTTATGCAGAGCCAAAGGCTTACCCGGAAGAAACGGTTGGTAAAGCTTCGCTATGGCGTCCTTACTGGCGTCAAATGTACGTTAGCTGTCAAGAGGCATTTAACGCAACACGTAATTTATCTATTGCAGGTGTTGTACTTGAAGATGCGAACATTATTGCAAAAGCAAAAGCGTGGACATTAACATTATCAACTTACGATCCGGAGGGTGTAACTTCTCGTGGTTACAACGATGAAGCCGCATTCCGTGTTATCGCGGCAATGGCATGGGGTTACGATTGGCTACACGGTTACTTCACAGAAGCAGAACGTACTCAAATTCGTGAAGCCTTAATTATTCGTTTAGAAGAGATCATGCATCACCTTAAAGTGACCGTTGATCTATTAGCGAACCCACTAAATAGCCACGGTGTACGTAGTATCAGTTCAGCGGTTATCCCTACCTGTATCGCGCTATACAACGAGTACCCTAAGGCACGTGAATATATCGCATACGGCATTGAGTACTACGCTGTCCACTATCCACCATGGGGCGGTAAAGATGGCGCATGGGCGGAGGGTCCTGATTACTGGAACACGCAAATGGCATTCCTGGGTGAGTCTTTTGATCTGCTTAAAAGCTATACCTCTATTAACATGTTTAATAAAGAGTTCTACAAAAATACCGGTGACTTTATTCTGTACTGTATGCCAGTACATTCAAAACGCGCTAGCTTCTGTGACCAATCAAGTATTGGTGACTTTCCGGGTCTAAAACTCGCTTATAATATCAAGCACTTTGCTGGTGTTAATAATAAGCCTGAATATATCTGGTACTACAACCAATTAAAAGCCCGTGATACTGAAGCACATACTAAATTCTATAACTTCGGTTGGTGGGACTTTGGTTACGACGACTTACGTTTTGATTACCTATGGAACGATATGCCTGAAGTGGAGCCTTCTGACGCGCCGTTACTAAAAGTATTCCCAATCACCGGTTGGGCTGCATTCCATAGCAACATGACCAACCGTGAAGAACATATCCACATGGTTTACAAATGTAGCCCATTTGGCTCCATCAGCCATTCACACGGCGATCAAAATGCTTACACTTTGCATGCATTTGGCGATACCTTAGCGGCTATTACTGGTTACTATGGTGGTTTCGGTGTAGACATGCACATTAAATGGCGTCGTAGAACGTTCTCTAAAAACCTGCCATTATTTGCTGGTAAAGGTCAATACGCAGAGAATACAACGACAAAATTTGAAGGTGAACACCAGGATCGTTACTGTATTGAAGCGGGTGGTAAAATCACCGATTACGATACAGAATCTGACCTCTTATTTGTTGAAGGTGATGCATCAACGTCATACCAATTCCATAACCCTGACCTGGAATCTTACAAGCGTAAAATCTGGTTTGCTAAGGGTAAAGTATTTGTAATGCGCGATACTGCAACGTTGAAATCAGAGCAAGACCTAACCTGGTTACTGCACACAACCTTTAAAACTGAAACTGCGAGTGATTCATTCCGCATTATCGGTGATAATGCAGTGCTGGATGTTACCTTTATCAATGACAGTAAAAATGACATATTATCGATTAAAAACGTCGAAGGTTTTGGTGAAGTAGACCCATCTGAATATAAAGATATGGAGATACATCGCCACGTTGAAACGCTGTTTAAAGCGAACAAGGAACACAATATTTTAACGCTATTGGTGCCCAGTAAAATCAATGGCCCTAAAGTTGAAGTATCGCATAAACTAGTCGCTAATAACTTAGAGCTTGTTATCGATGGCGAAGCCGTGACTATCGCGCTTTAATTAATGGAGTTGGTATAACTCATCATTGATCATTACCTCTATTTTTACCTGACATTTAAAAAGAGCGCATCAATCTGCGCTCTTTTTTTGATCTTCAACTATGCCGGCTAACGGTATTAAGTTACAAGCAATGTGTTAAGCGCTACGAGCTGAAAATAGCGGATAATTTGTTATTGCACCAAAAGAATTACAAATGGTGCGCGGAGCACACCCTACGTTGATGTTGAATGCACTTAATATAATAAGTGGCATTATGCGCAAGAATATTATTCGCGGCTAGTAGAAGCAACACCAGCACCTTTCCGGTTTATAGTTCGATCGCGACAGCTTCGCAACAACTGATGGCTGACAACTGACGGCATCAAACCCTCAAGCTTTCAAGCCTTTTCGCTTTTCTATAGACGTAAAAAAGAGAGCCTAAGCTCTCTTTTTATTACAACCTAAATAATTTCTTTAGAAATTACTCAATGATTATAGAAACCAGCACCTACGTCCTTTACAGGTATAGCGCCATCATCACGGATAACACTTTTCTGTAGGCATAAAAAAAGAGAGCCTAAGCTCTCTTTTTATTACAATCTAAATAATTTCTTAGAAATTACTCAATGATTGTAGAAACAACACCAGCACCTACAGTACGGCCACCTTCACGGATAGCGAAACGTAGACCTTCATCCATTGCGATTGGACCAATT
>JBATHQ010000483.1:0-1628 GCA_049667005.1 Psychromonas sp. | reverse complement strand
GAGATCTCCTCGGATCAAAAGCATCACGGGTCGCTTCACCGATAAATACCAATAACACCAAAATAGTGGATAATGAAATAAAAGCGGCAATGGCAAGCCAGGGGGCATGTAAATTATCTTTACCCTGAGCCACCATCTCACCCAATGATGCAGAGCCCAGCGGCAAACCAAAACCGAGAAAATCTAACGAGGTCAAGGTTGTCAAAGCGCCGGTGAATAAGTAGGGCATAAACGTTAAGGTGGCAATCATGGCGTTGGGTAAAATATGCTTAAACATAATTTTTTTATCGCCCACTCCCAAAGCACGCGCAGCTTTAACATAATCTAAATGCCGGCCACGCAAAAATTCAGCCCGCACCACCCCGACCAAACTGGGCCAGCTAAACAGAATCATCAGACCTAATAACCAGACAAAAGTGGGTTCAACAAAACTAGCCAGAATAATCAACATAAATAACATCGGCAGGCCTTCCCAAATCTCTAGAAGACGCTGCCCAATCAGATCGATTCGTCCGCCATAATAACCTTGAATCGCTCCGGCAATAATACCTATCACTGAGCTTATTAAGGTTAAAGTTAATGCAAAGACGACGGATATTCTAAATCCATACACTAAGCGCGCCAAGACATCCCGGCCCTGATCATCGGTTCCCAGATAGTTGATATCACTCGGGGGCGAGGGGGCAGGTTCGGTTAATTCGAAATTAATGCTGTCAAAATAAAAGGGGATAAGCGGCCAGATGAGCCAACCCTCTTTTTCAATCTGTTTGACGATATAAGGGTCACTAAAATCGGTAGTAATATCAAAATCACCGCCTAATTGATTTTCAGGTACATCTTCTATAATAGGAAAATACCAATTCTGCTGGTATGAAACCATAATCGGTTTATCGTTTATCCATAACTCGCCCAACAGACTGGCGATAAATAAAAGCGAAAATAACCACAATGACCAATAACCGCGTTTATTTCTTTTAAACTGTAACCAGCGACTGGCATTCACCGGATTGTTGCGCATCTCTTGCAGGGTACGTATTAAAGACATAATTAGCGCCCCTCAAAAGTAATGCGCGGATCGATCAGGGTATAGGTAACATCACTGATCAATTTTAAAACCAAACCTACCAATGTAAAAATATACAGCGAGGCAAAAATCACCGGATAATCCCTATTAATCACGGATTCAAAACTTAACAGTCCCAGACCATCTAAAGAAAAAATAACTTCGATTAACATTGAACCGGTGAAAAAAATACCAATCAATGCGGCGGGTAATCCTGCCAAGACTAATAACATCGCATTTCTAAAAACGTGACCATACAAAATCCGCTGCTTAGAGCACCCCTTTGCCCTTGCAGTAACAACATATTGTTTATGAATCTCATCGAGAAATGAGTTTTTAGTAAGCATGGTGAGGGTTGCAAAACTGGCTAACACAGAGGCAAAAATCGGCAGAGTTAAATGCCAGAAATAGTCCTTAATCTGGTTGAACAAGCTTAATTCGGAGAAATTATCCGATGTTAAACCGCGCAATGGAAACCAATCATAATAAGATCCCCCCGCGAAGAGCACAATCAGCATAATGGCGACAATAAAAGCGGGGATAGCGTAGGCAACGGTGACAATAG
>JBATHQ010000482.1:0-20286 GCA_049667005.1 Psychromonas sp. | reverse complement strand
CACGCGGGTATTAATCATACTAAATGTACTGCTAGCAGAGACTTAGGCTACAACAAAATAATTTACGTGATAATGCATGATTTGCAGGTGCTTATTAGCCCATTTTAGTTCATCAGATAAAGCGCTTGGCAGGCTAAGGCGGACTAGAAAACGTGTTATTTACGGTAGCCAGCTCGCTTTTAACGCGTTTAGTATCTACAACACTCAAAAAGGAGAGATTATATGGCTACTGTATATTTTTCATCGCCAATTATGCGTAAAAATAAAAAAGTGGAAGCTGTTGTCGGTAAACGCGACGCGCTGTTAGGATTGGCAGAAGAAAATGGCGTTAAAATTCCACATGAATGCAAAGATGGTCGATGTGGTTCTTGCCTGGTAGAAGTAACCCATCTTGATGGTGATCATGTCAAAGGCGCAATGCTGACAGACAAAGAACGGGAAGGACTTAAAAACATTGGTAAATTATCTAAAAAAGATGAGGAGCGCGCTACCGTGTATGACATGCCTCCGAAATATCGTTTAGCTTGCCAAGCAATTGTGACAGATGAAGATGTATTAGTTAAGTTTACCGGTGAACCTGGCGGCGCATAATTAAAACAATTGAACACAATTGCCAACCCTTGAGCGGTCTCGTTCAAGGGTTGGATTTTAAAACACTGACCTGCTCCAACCAACTCATGATCCCACCCTGTAGACTGACTGTTATCTCTACCCTCTGCGCAACGAGGTTCGAGTCAAGAGCAACGAAGTTCGCAGCCAGAAGCTCGCCACTCGCGACTTGTTCATTACCGTTTTTCTAAAACCGTGAATGCGGCATATCAACGACCGTCAACGTGAATTTTAGTGCCCAGTCAGGCCCGAAAGTATTGGGCGTTTCCAGGTACTTCTGCGCTTCAACGACAAACCTGACGGGCAGCGATCCAATACGAATGGTTTTCGCTACTCCGCCACCCACTGGCAGCAGCAGTTTATTGTCTTTCTCCCCCACCCAGTCATAGGTGAGATTGGTATTAGCGAGTAGCTGCCAGCCATTACCCATTTCCTGCGCAAAAAACAGCTTCATTTCAGTTAGATTGCTATTTTGCTCAACATCCGGCGATGTACCAAGCACCTTGGTCAAATGTTTCAACCAACCACCAGCAATCCCCCCTTCGAATTTTTTCGCTAGCGCAATCTCAGGACCAAGCAGGTACAGGTGCCTTGCACCGGAGCCATCCTCCGAGGTAGGTAATACACCGGCAATCCCGACCATGTTGATTAATTCTCGATCATTCACGCCTCCATAAGCGACATCGAAACTGATATCATCCATATGGGCATGCACATCGTAGAAATCACCGCTAAGTGCTATTGTGCTAACTTCCTGACGAATCCGCCACTCGGTAAAATCGGTGGAATTACCCGGATACGTATAGGTCGGTTGGGCTAAATATACCGGTATGGTGAGACGTGCAACAATATTCTTTCCGCTATCTAAGTAAAACGGGAAAGACGATGTAAATGCGACCGCTCGAAGGTTTTGCTGGTCAGCATTCGGCAGTTCACCTTGATAGGATTGGGAAAGATATTCGCCGCTGTATGATTGCAGACTGCTGACAGGATTGAGTAACTCAATTGCTATTTCCGCTAGTGATTGTTGCGGGCGAAACGAAGCAGTCGGTATGCTCGCGGTCGGTGCTGATAAACGACTATTTGCTGGGCTAGTGAGGGTTTCGGTCGGACCGGAGCCAATAATAGGCATAGGCAAATCCTCTGCTTGCACCTTTGCTGAGACCAGCACTGCCACACTCAACAGTATATTGAAGAAAATGATTTTATTGGGGCTATCAATAGTGTTCATGGCTTTCCCCCTTGATTATCATTTAACCCTCTTTCAAGTATAGAACGAAAAATAACCTGGAGCTGGAAATGGTATTAAACCGTTCAGCCTTTCTATTAACAACCTTGTCTGGTTATCTTCTGTTGGTGATAAAAGTATCAATAACGAGGTAAGGTCATGGAAAAATATTGTACTTGTTCTCAACATCGCGATACACATTAAGTAAATATTAAAGTAACAGTGCTATTCTCATCTACGACAACCTTTAAATAAATAAAACAAACTCACACTCAGGATAAAAGAATGTCTTCTGCATTAAAAAAACGTTTAGGTGTTTTATTCCCAATCGTTGTTATGTTTGTGCTCTGCCTTATTATCTTCACCTTTTCAAGGCTGAGTCTGACGCTGTGGCAGAGTACGCGTGTCACTGATGTTGCCGGCTGGGGAACTATCTTTTTAAGCGGACTGCGCATTGATATTTCGAGTTTGTCCTATCTGCTGGTTTTACCGGCTCTATTAACTGCCCTTCTATTAAGCAATAATCGCATCGGTCGCTTTTTCTCTGTACTGTTACGTCTGTGGATGGTCGCTGCTTTGTGGTTGGTTGTTTATATGGAAATGGTGACCCCCTCTTTTATTCTTGAGTATGATGTACGCCCAAACAGGTTGTTTATCGAATACCTGATCTACCCTAAAGAAGTTCTGGGCATGTTGTGGAGCGCTTATAAACCTGAGTTGTTTATTAGTGTTCTGGTCTCTTTTCTGACAATTTATGGCGGATGGAAGTTAAGTCGCACTTTCGTATCCGGATTAACATTCCCGCGCTGGTACTGGCGACCAGTGATCGCGCTATTGTCCGTTGCGCTTTGTTTTATCGGGGCAAGATCTTCGTTAGGCCATCGTCCTTTAAACCCCGCTATGGTGGCGTTTTCCAGCGATCCGTTAATCAATGATCTTACTCTTAACTCCTCTTACTCGCTTTTATTTGCTGCAAAGCAGATGGGCGCAGAGGATGACGCTTTTAAGTATTATGGGAAAATGGATAAAGACCAAATCATTGCTCAGGTCAGAGATTCCATGTCTGTTGGTGATTTACAATTCAGTTCTGATTTAATGCCGACGCTGTTGAATAGAAGCCCCTCTTATAAAGGTAAAGCAAAAAATTTAGTGATCTTATTGCAGGAAAGCCTCGGAGCACGTTATGTCGGTGGCTTAGGCGGTTTACCCCTTACCCCTAATCTTGATGCATTAATACAGGAGAGCTGGAGTTTCACCCGTATGTATGCAACGGGTACACGTTCAGTAAGGGGGATTGAAGCGGTAACAACGGGTTTTTCTCCGACGCCTGGACGATCTGTTGTGAAATTGGGAAAGAGCCAGACAAACTTCTTCAGCATTGCCGGTTTATTACAAAAAAAGGGTTACCATACGCAATTTATTTATGGCGGGGAAAGCCACTTTGACAATATGAAGAGCTTCTTTCTGGGCAATGGTTTTGTCGATATGCAGGACTTACCTACTTTTGAAAACCCTGAATTTGTCGGTTCATGGGGAGCCAGCGACGGCGATTTATATACAAAAGCAGATCAGCAATTCACTGAGCTTAATCAATCCGGCAAACCTTTTTTCAGCCTGGTATTTACCTCCTCAAATCATAGCCCCTTTGATTATCCGGATGGCCTTATTACCCCTTATAATTCCCCCAAACAAACACGTGAAAATGCGGCTAAATACTCCGATTTCGCGTTGGGCAAGTTTATTGAAAAAGCAAAAGCCTCGGATTATTGGGATAACACTATTTTTATTGTGGTAGCGGATCATGATTCACGCGCTTATGGCAATCAATTAGTGCCTATTGATCACTTTAGAATACCGGCCGTCATTTTTGGCGGTGGCGTAAAACACCGTCAGGATGATCGTCTGGCCAGTCAGATAGATTTACCGCCAACCTTACTTTCACTTATCGGTATTAACAATTACAGCCCGATGATTGGCCATGATATGACGCAACAGATTGAAACATCCAAGCTCAGGGCGATGATGCAATTTTATAAAAACTACGCCTGGATGGATAACAATAATGACGTGGTCATCATGCAGCCCGACAAAGATCCGACTGGTTTTGTTTATGATGAGAAGAGCACGGAACTGCACCCGCAAACAATGCCGGCAGTGATGATAGAGAAGGCAAAAGCGAATGCACTATGGGGCAGTTTGGCTTATGAAAACAACTATTATCAGTCAGCTTATTTACAGCAGGATAGCGCTGAACTTTATTCCGCCAGTCACTAACCCGGTACAAGGTTGGATAACCTCCAACCTATATATAAATGGTTAACACAGAGACGCCGCAAGCCCCGAGCAACTCCATTCTATGCTGCTGATTGATTACCTAAAAAGAAAGGTTATCTCTTAAGCCGCTTCAAGATATAATCCCCTTTCCAATGCACTTAAAATTGCAGCACAAAAATCATATTAGAGCAGCAATCCGGATAGATAATAGGAAACTCATCACGTGAAAATAATTACTGGCCTGCAAGAGATAATCGATAGCTTTGATACCTTCATTTTGGATCAATGGGGCGTATTACATAATGGTGGTTCAGCTTTTGCACAAGCGGTTGAAGCATTAGAATTTTTACAGCAGCACAATAAAAAAGTGGTGATCCTGTCTAACAGTGGCAGAACCTCAAATTTTTCATATAAGCGCCTCGCAGACTCGGGAATTAAACGTGATCTGTACCTTGATGTATTAACATCTGGCGAACATATGCTGCATAACTTTAATGCCGGAAAATTTAAGCATCTTGGAAAAAATGCCCTGTTTTTCGCTTGGGATAATGAAACAGAGATGCTTGAAAAGTGCGGATTAACTGCCAGTAAGCTTGAAGATGCGACTTTTATTTTCTGTTCTGGTGTTGCTCGCGGTGATATTGCACATTATATGGAAGATCTGCAATTTGCCCGCCAGCGCAATCTTGAATTAGTGGTCAGTAATCCGGATCTTGTGTCGATGACCCCTGACGGTGACTTAAAAACCTGCCCAGGCGCCATTGCAAAGGTTTATCAGGAGATGGGCGGCACCGTTCACTGGCATGGAAAACCGCAACGTGATATTTATACTATGTGTGAGGAGTTAGTTGGCGGATGGAATAATGCTATTGCTGTAGGTGACAGTATGGAGCACGATATTGCAGGTGCCAATAGCGCCGATATATCAAGCTTATTTATCAGCAGCGGTATTCACAATGGTGTTATTAGTGATAAAAAAAGTATTGAGACGTTAAGTAAGCAATTTTCTGTACAACCCAGCCATTGCCTTGACTGGTTCAAGGTCTAATGCCTTAACAGCATTCACTACGTCACAATTAACGGTTGCGAAGTAGTCACATGTATCCCGCCTTCAGGCAGGTAAAAACAAGAACAGCCTGACTTTTGTATAAGAGTCAGGGCTAAAGCCCACGCCCCAACATTGGTGATCTCTTAAAAAACAGAATTAATGATAACTTTCAGACCTTCTCTTTTGCATCTTGAAGTTGCTTGGGTATAAACTCTATAAAGTATTTTAATTAATAAAAGGCACTAAATAACCTGAACTTTTATTTTTGTTAATTAAACCAACGCCTACCATCACTAATCGAGTAAATAATGGAAGCAGAACTACTAGAAATTCAAGATTTTATTAGCCAATACGCCCCTTTTGATGAACTTCCGCAAGAAGCGTTACTTGAAGTTGCACAAAGTATCGAGATCTCCTATTACCGTGCAGGTAGCACGATTATAGACTTCGGCGACAATATCAATGAGCTATATATGATTCGCAGTGGTGAAGTGGAGTTATTTCGTCGCAAGGGTGAGCTTTATCATCGTCTTGATCAAGGTACGCTATTCGGGCAAATGGGATTGCTAACCAACAATAAGGTCCGTTTTCCTGCAAAAACCGTAAAAGATACGCTTTTATATTGTATTCCCGAATCTATTTTCCATAATTTCTGTGAACGTTTTGATACTTTCGCTGACTTTGTTGAGGTAGAGAACAGCACCCGTTTAAAACAGGCAATAGAAAGTAAAAGTAATGATGCTAACCCGCTGACCACATCCAAAGTCCAAACGCTACTGACCAGAGAGTTGCTGATGATTCCGAGCAACAGCAGCATTAAATCTGTTGCTCAAACAATGGCTGAAGAGAATGTCTCCTCGGTACTGCTTAGTGATCCGGAACTCGATGGTGAGCAGGGGCATACTTTTGTTGGTATTATTACCGAGCATGATCTCTGCACAAAAGTTATCGCATCTGGATTAAGTGTCGATACCCCTGTTTCACAGGTGATGTCGACAGAACTCATCTCATTGGATCATAACGCCTATATTTTTGAGGCAATGCTGATCATGCTGCGTAACAATATTCACCATCTGCCGATCCTTAAAAATAAAAAACCGATCGGCTTGATTGAAGTCTCGGATATTATTCGCTATGAATCGCAAAATAGTCTGTTATTTGTAAGCAGTATTTTTCAACAAAATAGTACTGAAGATCTCGTCCTGCTTTCTGCGCAACTAAAAAACTGTTTTGTACGCATGGTAAATGAAGATGCCAATTCACATATGATTGGACGTGCCATGTCTGAAATCGGCCGCAACTTTAAGCAGCGTTTACTTGAATTAGCGGAACAGGAGTTTGGTCCTCCACCTGTCCCCTACTGCTTTTTAGCACTTGGCTCTATGGCGCGCGATGAGCAGTTGATAGTCACCGATCAGGATAATGCAATTATTCTCGATAACAGCTATCAGGAGAGTCAGCATGGGGAGTACTTTGCAAAATTATCCAAATTTGTTTGTGATGGACTGGCGGCCTGCGGTTACAGTTACTGCACTGGGAATATTATGGCGACCAACCCGGAATGGCGTAAAACCCAGTCACAGTGGGAAGATTGCTTCGCCGATTGGATAGATGATCCTAACCCGCAAGCGTTATTAAACGCATCGATTTTCTTTGATCTTACCGGTGTTTATGGTCGCGTAAAATGGGCAGAGCACTTATATGCCTTTATTTTGCGCCGAGCGAAAAAGAATAACCGCTTTTTAGCCTGTTTAGCGCGTAATGCCCTTAACCGAACCCCACCTCTGGGATTCTTTAAAGGTTTTGTGATGGAAAAAGACGGTCGTCATAATAACTCGATTAATTTAAAACGTCGTGGCACAGCCCCCTTAGCCGATCTGATCCGCGTGCATGCTCTTGCCATCGGCTCGCAAGCACAAAATTCATTTGTTCGCTTAGAAGATATTATCGAAGCAGGCATCCTGCCAAAATCCAAAGGTGAAGATCTGCAGCATGCAATGGAGCTAATCTCGATGGTGCGTCTGCGTCACCAGGCATTAGATATTGAGTCTGATATTGAACCTGACAATAATGTTGAACCGAAGAATATGTCTGATTTTGAAAGGCGTAATCTCAAAGATGCCTTTTTAGTATTAAGTAATGCGCAGAACTTTTTAAAATATCGTTATAACGCCAATAAAATTTAAGGGTCAATAGATGCATCATATCAGAGACAAAGAGATCTTAAACTGGCCCGCTTATCTGCAATTACAAGCGCAGGAAAGTCACGATTTACGCTTGCAGAAATTCTATAATAGCGGCACTTATGATGATGATACGCCATTAAGTGAGATCGATTTTGTCGCGCTTGACTTTGAAACAACCGGATTAGATCCAGCGAAAAACAGCATTATCAGTATTGGTCTGGTGCCCTTTAATTTGCAGCGGATTTTTTGTGGGAAAGCCAAAGAGTGGTATATCAATCCACAAGATAATCTACAAGAAAACACCATTATTATTCATGGTATCACTCACTCGGACTTAAAAGGCGCACCTGATCTGCGCCGTGTTTTAGATCAGCTTTTAGATGAGTTGGCCGGAAAAGTGGTCGTAGTGCATTACCGCCGCATTGAACGTGACTTTTTAGATCGCAATTTACGCGCTCTGATTAACGAAGGGATTATCTTTCCGATTGTCGACACCATGCAGATTGAGGCCAAGCTACAGCGTACAACGTCACTTAAGTTCCTTAATTGGCTCACGGGAAAACGCCCTCAATCAATTCGCCTTGCCAACAGTCGTTCACGTTACAACTTACCCGCTTACCCGCCTCACGATGCCTTAACGGATGCGATTGCAACCGCCGAGTTATTGCAGGCGCAAATAAAATACCATTTCACGCCTGACACCCCAATCAGAAAATTGTGGTTATAATACCAAATCCGAACGGTCATTGAACGTTGGGTTTGTAAATACAGTCGGCATCAATCCCGACTGGCGGTGCGCCTAACGCCTTTATCTGAAAATAGCGAGGCGACTGAATCTCAGACAGATCCAGCAACCTCAAGTCTTTCCTTTAAAGGATTGTGGGTGTTGCCCCGGAGCGATTTATTGCATCTTAACTGCGTGCGAACAAACTGCTTACCCATTTTTTCTGCTGTTTTTTCTTGCGATGGTCATTAAGTTGCTTGCTAATCTCTTTCACCGCATCGGCCTGCTCAGTTTCACCCGCGGGGTATATCTCATGACAAAGTAACAAGTGCAAACCAATTTCACTTTCAACAACCGAGCTGACAGCCTGCGCCGCCATATTAAACAAAACCTCGTCGAGTTCAGGATAAAGCTGCCCGCGCGCAACGGTGCCAATTAAACCACCCTGTAATGCGCTTGGACATTCAGAATTACTCAATGCGCATTGTGAAAAATCATCAATATTGACCATTAATTTTTCACGTAACGTATTAATTCGAGAACTGGCTACCTTTCTTCTATTTTCAGGATAGTCATTGTTAATAGTGATTAATATATGACTTACCTTGCGCCGTTCAGGGTGAGAAAATCGGGCTTTGTTTATTTGGTAATAAACCAATGCCTCCTCTTCAGAGACCTCGGGAACATTTTGACTTTGCGCTGCAATTGTTTTTTCGCAGAGAAGGTCTCGATAAATAATCTGATGCAACTGTTTTTGGCTGATCCCCTGTTTCTCAAGACACAAGCTAAAATCATTCGGATTTTCAAACTGACTTTGTAAATGCTCGATGCAAAAATCAACTTCCTGAACCGTTATTTTCTGATCTTCTGATTCAGCACTGGCTAACACCGCTGTCATTAACTGTAATGCCGTCTCTGCTTGTGGTTCAAGTTTACTCAGAATAGTCTCATCAAGTGATTCCGGTGCGCATTGGTACTCATTCCAAGCTAATTTAATTAATTGATATTGGCGGAATGCCGCTGCATCAATCGGGTAGTTTGCTAACATTATCTTCTCCCTAGAGGCTTAGCAGGGATAAACGTCTCGGATGTTTGAGCTATCTTTAATACCGATTCGGGGACTATCCAGGAATTGTTATCAAGGCCATTCTGCTGATTAAATAAAACGCGATAATATAAAGGAGTTTGTTCACTTTCTATCCCTAAAACCTGGCCTCTTGCGCCACTGGCGACCACTATTTTTCCATCGCTGCCGAGCGATTGCTGTACAGTCACGGTATCACCGCGTTCAAATAAACGCTCAACCCAGGGGCTGTTAACGTCGAGCAATTCTGACTCCCGGCAACCGACTGTGGCTCCCTGCTCGATAAAATCAACTTGGTAGATAACTTGATCCTGCAGGAACTTACCCACCGATTTAATGTACCCTACGCAGCCTCTGCGGATTAATAAGGCTCCACGTGTGCTGCCCATAAAAGTACCGTCATTTCTGATATTTTTGATAACCCTGACTTGATCACCATAATCAAACTTAGCTTCCATTATAAAATCTCCTCAGTTAGGTATTATAGGTATAGATCCCAATACCCGGCTGCTTATCTTAAGTAATTCTTTATCCGAAGGACTGCGTTTTCGGTGAATAGCGAACTCCTGCACCGCAGACAATAATTTTCCGGTTTGCAATTGATCCAGTGAGATCCCGAATCGGGCAAAGACCGCTTTAACAGCTCCCATCCCCGAATGTTTACCCAATACCAGAGTATGAGTGCGTCCCAATAGCTGCGGATCAAGGCCCTGATAATTAAGGACATCTTTAATCAGACCATCAACATGAATGCCTGATTCATGCGTAAAAACCCGGGCTCCCACCAAACTTTTCTGTTTCGGAACAGATTGACGCGCCGCCTTAGAGACCGCTAAACAAAGCGCAGGAAAACTGTTCAGATGAATACCTGTTTGCTGTTGATAACATTGCTGCAGCGCTGTAACCACTTCCTCTAAAGGGGCGTTACCTGCGCGTTCCCCCAAACCAATAACGGTGGTATTAGCGTAAGATGCGCCAGCCTTAATCGCCGCGAGGGTATTTGCTGTCGCTAATCCCAAATCATCATGGCAGTGGATCTCAATCGCTAAAGGTTGTCCGGCACATAATGCTTTAATTTGCTCATAAGTCGTAAAAGGCTCTAGTAAGCCCAGAGTATCGGCATAGCGCAACCGTTTAGCGCCTGCGCGCTCCCCCAATTGTCCTAGCGCAATTAAAAAATCAAAATCTGCGCGTGATGCATCTTCACAGCCAATACACACTTGCAGCCCTAGGGAAACAGCATAGCGAATTGATTGTTCTAATTTTTTTAAAATTTCGCCCGGTTCAGATTGCAGTTTACGGGTGATCATCTGCACTGAGGTTGGAATGGATATATCCACCCAATCAAGTTTTAACTGTGCAGCAAGTGCTATTTCATCATTTTTAGCACGGCACCAGGCCATCAGCGTCGCATCAGGTAATGCCTGGCGAATAGCGGCAATGGTTAAACACTCCTCAACGCCCATCGCAGGGATACCAACCTCAAGATCACTCACACCGGCGTTAAACAGCATGGTTGCAATATGCACTTTTTCTGCTCGCGTAAAGGCAACACCGGCTGTTTGTTCGCCATCTCTGAGCGTTGTATCGTTAATAATCACCATAGCTACAACCTTTTAAGCAAATTAAGCAAATGCAGGCTCAAAGCAATCCATCTCAACGGGCTTGCCATCTTCCCAATACGGGGACAACAATCTCAACTTGTCGATAATTTGCGGAATAACTTCGATCACTTTGTCTATCTCTTTTTCTTTTGTGTAACGAGAAAGAGAGAAGCGAATGGTGCCGTGCGCTGCAGTAAAAGGAATTTGCATCGCGCGCATCACATGAGAAGGCTCTAGAGACCCTGAGGTACAAGCACTGCCGCTTGATGCCGCAATACCAAATTGATTGAGCAGCATTAAAATGGCCTCACCTTCGACATATTCAAAAGCGATATTGCAGGTATTAGCCGTACGGTTATCCGGATCGCCAGTCACAAAAGAATGTGCCACCTGCGCTAAAATACCGCTCTCTAACTTATCGCGTAACGCTTTGATGCGCCCGGAGATGGTTGTCAGGTGCAATTCAGCCTGCTCAGCAGCCACCCCAAAAGCCACAATACTGGCGCTATTTTCAGTACCGGCACGACGGCCACGCTCTTGATGACCACCTCGAAGCAACGGACGGTAGCGCACGCCTCGACGTACATATAAAGCACCGATCCCTTTAGGAGCATGCAGTTTATGACCGGAAAAAGAGAGCATATCCACCTTTGTATCTTGAATGTCGATGGCAATTTTCCCGACTGCCTGAACGGCATCAGTGTGAAATAAAACCCCTTTTTGATGGGCTAATTCGGCCATTTCCTGAATTGGGAAGATCGTACCTGTTTCATTATTTGCCCACATAATCGTCACCAACGCGACCTGATCCGATAGCAGGTTACGATATTCATCTACATTCAATCGCCCCTGCTTATCAACGTTCAGGTAATGAATCTTGTATCCCTCTAAGGCAAGTTGTTCGCAGACAGCTAAGGTTGCAGGGTGTTCAACTGTGCTGGTAATAATCTCTTTTTTGTTGGGGTTAACTTTTAGCGCCGAATAGATGGCGGTGGTGGTTGATTCCGTGGCGCAAGATGTGAAAATGATTTCACTTTCATGCAATGCACCAATTAAATCTGCAACGCGTTTACGTGCCAGCTTTATTTGTGCACCAACTTGATCGCCAAAACTATGAATTGAAGAAGGGTTACCAAACTGTTCTCTGAAAAAAGGCATCATCGCTTCAAGCGCCATCGCATCGACCTGAGTCGTTGCATTATTATCTAGATAAATTGTTTTCATGTCGGGCTCCTTACTAAACTGCGTTCGCTAAATGTGCTAGGTTTTTCAATTCTTCAGGCTCATAACTTGCGGGAGCTTGGTTTACCACTGGGATCGGACGACCTAATTTTTCGCTGATTTGATCCTGCAACCAACCCAAAGTGATATCGGTCATCATGCAACCTGTACATGCGCCCGACAAACTGACCACAATTAAATTTTCGCTGGCTTGCACTAAACTCATATCACCGCCGTCAACCTGCAGATAGGGTCTGAGATTAGTAATAATTTCCATCACCCTTTGCGTAAGTTGATCACTATCCGCCTTGGCCCCACCGCTCTCGCCCATTTCCGAAACGGGTGCAGTTACAAAAGAGGTCGCTGATGGGCAGGCTGCTTCTGTTGCTTTTTTCTTGCTCATCACGGCATCAATCACTATCTCTATTTTTTCATGGCAGCTCGTACAAGCTCCACCAGCTTTAGTATAATTGATGACATCTTCAATGGTTGTGAGTGCGTGTTTTTCAACTGCACGGGTTATTTTACCCTCATCAACTGCAAAACAACGACAGATAAGCTTGCCCTCTTCATGGTCATCAACTTTTAATTCAATGCCCCGGTAATTAGCAATAGCAGCTTCTAACGCTTCCTGCCCCATCACCGAACAATGCATTTTTTCCGGTGGTAAACCACCAAGATAATCTACAATTTCCTGGTTTGTCAGTTGCGCAGCCTGATCCACTGTTTTACCGATAATCAGTTCGGTTAATGCAGAGGAAGATGCGATCGCACTGCCACAACCAAATGTCTGAAAACCGGCATCTTCAATAATATCTGTTTCTTCATTTACCTTTAACGTTAACCGTAAGGCATCACCACAACTAATGGAGCCCACATCACCAATACCATTCGCATTTTTTAATGCTTTAGCATTTCTTGGATTAAAAAAATGATCTTTAACTGTTTCCGAATAGTTCCACATAATTGTCTGCCTTATTAATCTGTTGACCTTGTAAAAGCTATTTTGCAAAACTTAGACCAATATTAAATATCCTTTATATTCATAGTGTTACATAAAGCAAATGTGAGCAAAGTCGGTTTGTGCAACAGTATAATGTCCGCTTTGTCGTAAATATAACATTCGCATAATGTGGCTAAACGTACTTTTATTTGCCTGAATATGGCTTGTGTTAATTTTGCTACAATTGTCTTCTGTGTCGTTAATAGCACTAAGAAAGAATTCCCCTTAAACCTTATTAATTGCTATTTATCAATATGTTAAAGATAAAAAAACATCTGGTACAAAGATTGCAATCTGGAACATAAGTTCCTCTTTCCAGGTAGATAATTATGAATAAAAACAGCAATAGTAGTACTCAGTTAATCGATGTCTTGGAACACACGACAACTCGTCCAAGTTGCAAATCTAAATGCGCAAGCGAAACCTTAACCTCGGGAATTAACTTGGCAAAAGCATCGCCAGCGGAGCAAATCATCGCCCATTCACAAATGCAGAAAGTATCGCAGCATCCCTGCTATTCCAATGATGCGCATCATAAATATGCACGTATGCATCTACCCGTCGCACCTGCTTGTAATATTCAATGTAATTATTGTAATCGTAAATATGACTGTGCTAACGAATCGCGTCCCGGGGTGGTTTCTGAACTGCTTACCCCTGAACAGGCCCTGCTCAAAGCGCAAACCGTTGCCAAAGCGATACCACAACTTTCAGTAATAGGTATTGCAGGACCGGGCGATCCCTTAGCCAACCCGGTACGGACATTTAAGACCTTGGAGTTAATACGCGAGGCAATGCCGGATATAAAACTTTGTGTCTCAACGAACGGATTAACATTAGAAGAGCATGTTGATAAATTAGTGAGTCTCGGTGTTGATCATGTCACGGTGACCATCAATACCCTTGATGAAGTGATTGCAGCGCAAATATATAAATGGATCTATTATCAGGGTGAACGTTATACCGGCGTGGAAGCGGGAAGAATATTAATTGAACGCCAACTTGCAGGCATCAAAGCACTCTCCAAAGCGGGCATATTAACCAAAGTTAACTCAGTATTGATTCCGGGCATAAACGATCAGCACTTACCTGAATTGAGCCGAGAACTCAGAAACAATGACGTGTTTTTACATAACATCATGCCCTTAATAAGCAAACCCGAGCATGGCACCTTTTATGGTTTGACCGGACAAAGGGAACCGACAACGGAGGAACTGGATCAGGTGCGTGAATTGTCGGGTGGTAATGTAAGTCAAATGAAACATTGCCAACAATGTCGAGCAGATGCAGTGGGTATGCTCGGCGAAGATAGAAGTGCGGAGTTCTCGATTAATGGCATTAAACCTGAAACCATTAATTACTCACAAACTATGCTGGGTCGAAGCCGCTTCCAGTCGGCGGTTATCAGTAAAGGCAACTCAGAAACGCAGGCTTCGTTATTAGTGGCGGTGGCCAGTGGCGTGAATGATCAAATTGATCTGCATTTTGGTCATACTGATTGCTTTAAAGTTTATCTGATCATTCGTAATGCGCAGCATTATATTGGTGAGCGGAGAATCAAACGCTATTGCTCCGGCGCCAGTGACTGCCCTGATGAAGGCTCACTTGACGACAATCAACATGCAATTCAAGAGTCAAGTTTAAGTAAAACGATAAAGGCACTGCATGGGATTGACGTGGTATTATGTAGCCGTCTTGGCACGACGCCTAAAGAAGCATTAGCAGAGGCGGGTATTTTACCTAACGTCGATTATGCCTATCAGGCGGTCAGTGATGTGTTACCGGAGTTGTTCCCGCGTTATGCGGAATTAGCCGGCGCAAAATGGCGTAAACAACAAGGGATAGATGCGTAAAAATGGCCTTACAAATCGGGAAAAAATGTTTTTCTTGTTATGCCTGCGAAACAGTTTGTCCAGAGGGAGCGATCACCATTGAAGATAATACTTTTGTGATCAATCCCAACCTGTGTAACGAATGCAGTGATATCGCCTCACCAAGGTGTATAGCGATTTGTCCCGAGCCAGGTGTAATCACCGTAAGGGATTAATTCATAAACATGCAAAAACAAATGCGTAGATGCAAATAAAAAGGCGACACGGATAATGAGTCACGAGCTTAGAGTCGGGGCTGCGAGTCGGGAGCGACGAAGTTCGCAGCTAAGTAATCATCTAAAAGTTATACGATATTTTGAGGAGAACTGGTTTAAAATGTTTCTGGCTTCACTCGAGCAAAGCCACAATTTTTCCTCACTCAAGCTCTGCGTGGGAATTCTTCTGCCTAGCCGTTCTAGTATTTCGCAAGCTTTCGCTTTAAGCGTTTGCTTTAACTTTTATCGCTGATAGTTTCGCCCTGACGGCGACCAGACGATGAGAAACCGAAACACTGTTTCGCAGTTCAAGGGAGTCATGCTTCTGAATGCCGAAAATAAAAGGTAAAGGGAGTTTTGTTCGTGACACTATGCTGCTGCATAACTCACAGCGTCACATACAGGGACGGCAGAGCCTGTCCCGCTCATAAACCTGAACTGTCGTTCAATTCGCCTGGCCATTTTTTTGATCTTGCGATGCCCAACCACTTTTAAAGCACCAGCTTGGAATGCACATCCCTGTGCATGCCAAGCTTAGTGGAAACGTCGTGTTTCCACTTGCTAAAGTGTTTGGCATCACAAGAAAAATGGGAGGGGGAATATTGTAGCCCCATTGTTTTGTGAAGTACTCAATGAAAGACTATCGGGTATTATTCTGGAAAACTTAAGTACGAATACTTAGCTTCATTATTGATTTTACAATTAGAACAACTAGTTACTGCAATCAAACCCTTGCTTTCATCCATTTTCCCGGTGTTTAAATAGAACGTCTAATTAGTGAATTGGCATAGCAAAAAATCATGCAGAAAAAACTTATACATTGAAGGTTCTGTAATTCTCGTTGAGCCCGAATAAACACTGATGGTTCAGCGTGATAGCAAAGGAATTAATGACGTGATCAAATATTGCACGGGGAAAATTTGTCGCCCCGCGTCGCAAACAAAAAAGCCCCTGCTATTTGCATAACAGGGGCTTAAAGCGTTTAACGCTAATTAAGAAGGTTTATTTCTTAGCGGCAGCTTTTTCAGCTTTCACTTTTTCAATAACGCCTTCAGAAATGTTGTTAGGACAAGGCATGTAGTGTTTGAACTCCATAGAGAACTGACCACGGCCTGATGTCATTGTACGTAGAGAACCGATGTAACCGAACATTTCAGAAAGAGGTACATCTGCTTTAATACGAACACCAGTAGCACCCGCTTCTTGACCAGCGATCATACCACGACGACGGTTAAGGTCACCGATAACATCACCAACATGATCATCAGGCGTAAATACGTCAACAGCCATGATTGGCTCAAGAAGTTGTGCACCTGCTTTAGGGATAGACTGACGGAATGCACCACGAGCTGCTAATTCAAATGCAATTGCAGATGAATCGACTGCGTGGAAACCACCATCATACAGTTCTACTTCAACGTCTAATACTGGGAAACCAGCTAGAACACCGGTAGACATCATGCTCTTGAAGCCTTTCTCAATTGCAGGGAAGAACTCTTTAGGTACGTTACCACCAACAACTACTGATTTAAATACAAAACCAGAACCTGGTTCACCCGGTTTGATACGGTAATCGATTTTACCGAACTGACCTGAACCACCAGATTGTTTCTTATGCGTGTAGCTATCTTCAATAGGTTGAGTAATTGTTTCACGGTAAGCAACCTGCGGTTCACCTACAACTAGATCAACACCGTAAGTACGTTTTAGGATATCTACTTTGATATCTAAGTGTAATTCGCCCATACCAGACAGGATTGTTTCGCCAGAATCGATATCTGTTTCAACTTTAAATGTTGGATCTTCTGCAACCATTTTACCGATAGCAACACCCATCTTCTCTGTTGAACCTTTATCTTTTGGTTTAACAGAGATAGAGATTACTGGATTCGGGAATACCATTGCTTCTAAGATAATTGGGTTTTTAGGATCACATAATGTGTGACCAGTCTGAACGTTGTTCTTCATACCCACGATCGCGATGATGTCACCTGCTTGTGCAGATGTTAATTCATTACGATCATTCGCCTGCATCTCAACCATACGGCCAACACGCTCTGTTTTACCTGTTGCAGCATTCATGATGGTATCGCCTTTCTTAAGCGTACCAGAATAGATACGTACGAAAGTAAGGGCACCAAAACGGTCATCCATGATTTTGAATGCTAACGCTTTAAATGTTTCAGTCGCAGAAACGATTGCAAACTTACCAGTTGGTACACCCTCTTCATCAGTAAGAGGTTGTGGATCAACTTCTTGTGGGTCTGGTAGGTAATCAATAACCGCATCAAGAATAAGTTGAATACCTTTGTTTTTGAATGCAGAACCACAGTAAGTCGGGAAGAAATCCATAGTACGTGTACCTTTACGGATACAACGTTTAATCTCTTCTAGAGAAGGTTCAGTACCGTTTTCCAAGTACGCTTCCATTAGGTCGTCGTCTTGTTCAACAGCCATTTCAATCATTTTTTCACGATATTCTTCAACTTTATCAACCATGTCCGCAGGAACATCTTTGATTTCAAAGTTTTCTGGAAGACCAGAATCATCCCAGATGTGTGCTTTACGGGTAAGAAGATCGACAACACCGCAGAATTCATCTTCGATACCGATTGGCAATACCATTACAATCGGATTAGCGCCTAGAACGGTTTCAGTTTGTTTAACTACGCGGTAGAAATCAGCACCCATACGGTCTAATTTGTTTACAAAAATAATACGCGCAACTTCTGAGTCATTCGCATAACGCCAGTTAGTTTCTGACTGAGGCTCAACACCACCACTACCACAGAATACAGCGATACCACCATCCAATACTTTAAGAGAACGGTAAACTTCAACAGTGAAGTCAACGTGTCCAGGGGTGTCGATAACGTTAAAACGGTGATCTTTCCAGAAACAACTTACAGCCGCAGACTGGATAGTAATACCGCGCTCAGCTTCCTGTTCCATGAAGTCAGTAGTTGATTCGCCGTCATGTACTTCACCAATTTTATGGATTTTACCGGTAAGTTTCAGGATTCGCTCAGTAGTGGTCGTTTTACCCGCATCAACGTGGGCGAAAATACCTATATTTCTGTATTTCGTTAAGTCTGTCATTTTTTATACTCTGTTAGTAAAAAATAGAATCAATATTCCGGCGGCATTATACAAGTATTAGCGTTAAACAGAACATCGAATTCAAAAAAAAAGCAAAATATGTTGTTTTTTTAGCCATTTTTTCTGTTGTTTTTAAAAAAACTGGCCAGATCAGACAAAAAAATAGAAGATGAAAGCTAACTGAGCAGATTTTTAAAAATCTAAGATCATAAAAATAGGCTTAATTAGTTGGAATTAACACTAACGCAAATAGAAGACTAAAAACAAAAGTTGATAACGCCGTATTTTTAAGCTCCTGGTTAAAGGCTTTCCCATCACGAAGATCTTCAAAGACCGCTTCTCTTAACATCAGACAACTCTTGATTAACGGGCTGAAACTAAGTAAAAAAACAAACTGCCAGGCACGTACATTTTCAAGCAGACTCAAATAACAAACTGAGCAGATTAATGCTCCCCCAATCAGAAACAGATGGTAGAGAAAAGCATTTTCACGTCCCCAAAGAACCGCTAAGGTGGTTTTATGAGTCTCTTTATCACTATATACATCACGCATATTATTAATATTTAAAACCGCAGATGATAAAAGCCCGACACTGGTTGCGGGTAACAATAACAACCAGGAGAATGTTAAACCGTAAAGGTAATAACTACCGATCACGCCTAGCAAGCCAAAAAATAGAAAAACAGCAAAATCGCCCAGCGCTCTGTAGCCATAGGGTAATTTGCCCATGGTATAAGTTATCGCGGCAATAATTGCCAATAGCCCCAACAACAAAAAGACTAACCAACTGCTTACGTTGTCTCCCAATGCAACCACCAGCAAACTGATGCCTGAGATTAACACCAATACAGTGGTTAAAATAATGGCCGCCTTCATACTGCCCTGAGTGATTGCCCCGGTCTGCATTGCACGTAATGGTCCGACACGTTGCGCATTGTCCGCTCCCGTAACCGCATCACCATAATCATTCGCCAGGTTGGATAAAATCTGTAATAACAACGCGGTACTCAACGATAATATAAAAATCGGCAGATCAAATAGTTGAGCATGAGCGGCCAAACCCGCCGCCAAGATAATTGAAGCAGCGGCGAGAGGCAATGTACGTAAACGCAGCGCACTTAACCAGACGGAAACCTTACTCATTTAAATTGTCCTAATAAATTTTAGTTATGCACAGATCCACTCGGGTCTGTTGACCTTTCGTGTTGCGTTTATGTCCAACAACGACAGCGCATAGCATAAAGAAACTGCAACCTGCTGTAAAAACAATCACCAAAGATAAACAGCCCCTATTAATCGGGCGTTAATCGCGATACATTAACAAACCTCAACCTATAAATATATAACGAGCCGATGTTAACCACTGAGCATGATTTTAAATTAATGATCATTTTTATTCGTGAACAATTACAATCATTTGCGATAAATCATGGAGTTAAGCCTGCGTTTAATCTAGTTATACCACTAGCGACATTTGATTTACTGCGTTTATTAAAGGGACAATCATCGACACCTGCTGCTATTTATCCGGCTATCTACTGGCAGGATAAAGAACATCTGCAGACCATTGCCTGCTTCGGCGCAATCGACGAATACCTGAACATTCCCAAACCCACCGGGCAAGCCTGTTACTTTGGCGGATTAGCTTTTCAGCAACAGGGTCCGCAATGGCAGGACTTTCCGAATATACGCTTTATCCGCCCGGCATTAGAGTTTAAGTTAGAACAGCAGAAACTAACTTTAACCTGCCATTTTAACGGCAATAACAGCGTTGCGGACAGTTTATTATTATTAAACGCCCTGCAGCTCAGCCCCCCGGAAAAGGCCACTAAAAACAGCATTCTTTCCCGACAGGATATACCGAATCAGAAACAATGGGCAGAACTGGTTGAGTTAGCCATTGAATATAAAGCGTTAATACCTAAAGTTGTTCTTTCACGCCAGACCGAGCTTATTTTTGAAGAGAAAGTTAACCCGTGGACTTTGCTTGAACAATGGCAGGCAGCGAATCCCAATAGTTTTCATTTTGCATTCCAATTTTCGAAAAACCATACCTTTATCGGCTGCTCACCGGAACGACTCTTTTCGCGGGATAAAAACGCCCTGCAAACCGAAGCGT